>NZ_JBEYFP010000028.1:0-29471 GCF_040634455.1 Kitasatospora sp. NPDC007106 | reverse complement strand
AGGCAGGCGAGGCCCAGGTTGTAGGGACCCAGCCCGATCGCGACGAAGTCGTGGGTGGACATGCTTCTGGCCGGCCGCGGCGAGCTCTACGCCGCCCACCTCGACCTGGTCTGCCTGCGGGCCGCCCGCCGGATCCGCGCCGCCGAGGACCGCCGCCCCGGCGCCCACCGCCGCGGCGCACCGCCGCTCGGCGGCGAGGACACCGGCCGGCTGCGCCGCACCGCCGCCGCCCTCGCCGGACGCGTCCACGAGGCCGCCAGGCTGCTGCTCGGCGCCGGCCACGCCGGGCTGACCGCCGCCGAGTTCGAGCACCTCTTCCCGGCCGCCGGCGGCTGGGGCCCGGCCGTCCTCGCGGAGGGCCTGTTCGTCGCCGCCGGGGACGGCCACCGGTTGGCCCGCGAGGACCACGCCGACTGGCTGCAGGGCCGCCACCTGGACCTCGACCGCGCCCTCGGCCTGCTGCTCGACCCGGGCCCCGCCGCCCCGGCCGCTCCGGCCGGCCACGGCGACCCGACCGGCCACGGGGTGCCGCGGCACCGGCTCGGCCCGGTCGCCGCCGCACTGCGCAGATGCGCCGAGAACGGCGAGGAGGCCGCCCTGGCCGGGCACCTGCAGCGGCTGCAGCACACCCTGGCCACCGCCGCGCCCGGCAGCGAGGCCGCCTGGTGGGCCGCCCGCCTGCTCGCCGCCGTACTGCCCGCGCTGCCCCGCCCCGGCGCCCACCGGGCGCTGCTGGCCCGGCTCGCCGGCCACCCCGCCTTCACCCCCGCCTGGTGGGCCGCCCTGCCGCTCGACCCCGCCGAGCGGATCGACCTGCTGCGCGGCCTCGTCCGCACCGAACCGCCCGGCGGGCCGTACCGGGCCGCGGCCGCCGCGCTGCTCGCCGCCGACCCGGTCACCGTGCAACCGCTGCTGTGCGCCTGGTTCGCCGACACCGGCCCGCTCGCCGACGGCACCGGCGCCACCGTCGCCGACCTCGCCCACGACCTGCTGCACGCCCACCGCAGGCTGGCCGTCGACGAGTTGACGGACACCCTGGCCGGTGCCGCCCACCCGCGGGCCGACGCCCTGCTCGCCCGGCTCGCCGAGGACGAGCCCTCCGCACTCTGCCGCGCCGTCGACCGGTGGAGCCACGACCCGCGCCCCGAACGGCACATCGCCGCCGCCGTGCACGCGCTGCGCACCGCCCCGCACGCCAACCCGGCCGGCCGGCGGCTGCTGCGGTTCACCGCGCTCACCCTGCTCGGCCGCGAGGACGAGCCCGCCCTGCACGGCGCCGCCCTCGCCCTGCTGCTGCACGACCCCGAGGACCGGGCCGCGCACCTGCCGCGCGCCCTCGACGCCTACGCCGCCGACGACCCCTTCCTCGGCGCCGCCGCACTCGCCCCCGCGCTGGACGACCACCCCGGGGCCGTGCTGGCCGCCGTCCGGGGCAGGCTCGCCGCCCCCGCCGCGCCGGTCGCCGACGGGCTGCGCCTGCTCGCCGGTGCCACCGACCCCCGGACCGTCCGCGAGGGCGTCCTGCTCGCCGCCCGTCAGCTGCGCGAACACCCCGAACGCGCCGGGCAGTTGGCCGCCCACCTGGAGGTCCTGCTGGCCGCCGGGCACGACGCCCGGCCGCTGGTCGCCGAGCTGGTCACCGCCCCCGCGACCGTCCGCAAGGTCTTCGCCCCGGTGCTCGCCGTGCAGGGCGGCCCCGACGCCGCCGCCCGGGCCGGCCTGCTGGACGCCCTGCTCGCCGCCGAACGCGACCCCGGGGTGCTCGGCGCCGTCCTCGACCGGTTCGCGGACGGCTGCGCCCGTACCGATCCGGAGCGGGCCCGCGCCCTCGTCCGCCGGATCGCCGGACGGTGGCCCGCGGCCGACGCCGCCCTCGTCCGGGCCGCCGGCCGGACGGCCGCCTTCGCCCGGCTACTCGCCGACTGGCCGGACACCGCACCGCCGCCCCCGGACGGCCCGCTGACCGCCCGGCTGCGCGAGCTCGCCGCCGCCGGCCGGGACCCGCAGTACGCCGCGGCCGAGGCCGAACGGGCCGCCGACCGCGCCGAGGCCATTCCGGTGCCGAAGCAGGGACGGGCTCATGGCACGCTATAGGGGTTCGGGTTGAGTGTTCGAGCGCCTCCCGAGGCGCGGCAGAGGAACAAGGAGCGGTCAGGTGCAGCGCTGGCGTGGCCTGGAGGAGATCCCCGGGGACTGGGGGCGCAGCGTCGTCACCATCGGATCGTTCGACGGTGTGCACCGCGGCCACCAGCTGATCATCGAGCGGGTGGTGGAGCGGGCCCGCGAGCTCGGCGCCAGGTCCGTCGTCGTCACCTTCGACCCGCACCCCAGCGAGGTCGTCCGGCCGGGCAGCCACCCGGCCCTGCTCGCCCCGCAGCCCCGCCGGGCCGAACTGATCGAGGGGCTCGGCGTCGACGCCGTGCTCGTCCTGCCGTTCACCCTCGAATTCTCCCAGGAGTCACCGGAGTTCTTCGTCCGGTCGGTGCTGGTGGACGCGCTGCGCGCGAAGGCCGTCGTCGAGGGCCCGAACTTCCGCTTCGGCCACCGGGCCGCCGGCAACGTCGCGCTGCTCACCGAGCTCGGCCGCACCGACGACTTCGAGGTCGAGGTGCTCGACCTGCAGGTGAGCGGCAGCGCCGGCGACGGCGAGGCGTTCTCCTCCAGCCTGTGCCGGCGACTGGTCGCCGCCGGGGACATGGCCGGCGTCGCCGAGGTGCTCGGCCGCCCGCACCGGGTCGAGGGCGTGGTCGTCCGCGGCGCCCAGCGCGGCCGCGAACTCGGCTACCCCACCGCCAACGTGGAGACCGTGCCGCACAGCGCCGTCCCCGCCGACGGCGTCTACGCGGGCTGGCTCACCGCCGACGGCGAGCGCATGCCGGCCGCCATCTCGGTGGGCACCAACCCCACCTTCGACGGCACCGCCCGCACCGTCGAGGCCTACGCCATCGACCGGGTCGGCCTCGACCTGTACGGCCTGCACGTGGCCGTCGACTTCCTCGCCTACCTGCGCGGCATGGAGAAGTTCGACTCGATCGAGGACCTGCTGGAGCGGATGGCCGACGACGTCAAGCAGGCCCGCGTGCTGACCGACACCGCCGGCTGACGCGCCCGAGCACGCCGCAGGCCCCCGACAGGTGCTGTCGGGGGCCTGCTTGCGTGCTGTGTGCCGCCGGGCTCAGTGCTGCGGCGGCGGGTAGCCGTACCCGGGCGGCGGGGGCTGCTGGCCGTCCTGCGGCGGCGGGTAGCCGTACCCCGGCTGCTGCGGCTGCTGCCACTCCTGCGGCAGCGGCTGCGCGCCGGGCTGGGCCTGCGGCGGCTGCTGGCCCCAGCCGGGCGGCGGTGCCTGGCCCGGCTGCGGGGTCCACGGCGTACCCGGCGCGGGCTGCCCCGGGTAGCCGTAGCCCGGCTGCTGCGGCTGCTGCTGCGGGTAGCCCTGCTGCTGGTACGGCTGCGGCTGCTGCTGCCCGTAGCCCTGCTGCTGCGCCCAGGCGGCCTGCTGGGCCTGCTGGGTGCGGGCGATGTCCTCGCCGACCAGGGTGGCCAGCTCGAAGTACGCGTCGCGGACCTTGGGCTTCATCATGGCGAGGTTGACCTCGGCGCCGGCCGCCAGGCTCTCGTCGAACGGCACCACCACGACGCCGCGGCAGCGGGTCTGGAAGTGCGCCACGATGTCCTCGACCTTGATCATCTTGCTGGTCTCGCGGACCCCGGAGACCACCGTGATGCTGCGCTGCACCAGGTCCGCGTAACCGTGCGCGGACAGCCAGTCCAGCGTGGTCGAGGCACTGGAGGCACCGTCCACGCTGGGCGTCGAGACGATGATCAGCTGGTCCGCGAGGTCCAGCACACCGCGCATCGCGCTGTAGAGCAGACCGGTGCCGGAGTCGGTCAGGATGATCGGGTAGTGCTGGCCGAGCGTCTGGATGACCTGGCGGTAGTCCGAGTCGTCGAAGGTGGTGGAGACCGCCGGGTCGACGTCGTTCGCCAGGATCTCCAGGCCCGAGTGCAGGTCCTGCGAGGTGAACTGGCGGATGTCCATGTAGCTGCGCAGGTGCGGGATGGCCGTCACCAGGTCGCGGATGGTCGCGCCGGTCTGGCGCTTCACCCGGCGGCCGAGCGTGCCGGCGTCCGGGTTGGCGTCGATCGCGATGACCTTGTCCTGGCGCTCGCTCGCCAGCGTCGCGCCCAGCGAGGTCGTCGTCGTGGTCTTGCCGACGCCGCCCTTGAGGCTGATCACCGCGATCCGGTAGCAGCTCAGCACCGGAGTCCGGATGATCTCCAGCTTGCGCGCCCGGTCGGCCTGCGCCGCCTTGCCGCCGAACTGGAACCGCGGCTGCTGGCGCTGGGCCTTCGGCTGCCCCCGCAGCAGCCGGTCCGAGGACAGCTCGACCGCGGCGGTGTAGCCCAGCGCCGCGCCGTGCGCCTGCGCCTGCTGCGGACCGGCCTGCTGGAAGGCGGCCGGGGCCTGCGGGACGCCGCCCTGCTGCGGGTACGGCTGCTGGTACGCCGGCGGCTGCGGCCAGCCGCCCGTCCGCGGGTCGACCGGCGGACCGGGCACCGGGGCGGGGCCGGGCGCCGGAGCGGGACCGGGCGCCGGAGCGGGACCGGGAACCGTCGGGGGGACACCCTGCTGCTGCGGCTGCTGCTGCCAGGGCCCCGGCTGCGGCGCACCCGTCTGCTGGTACGGCTGCGGGCCCGGCGGCACCGGCTGCTGCTGCGGGGCGTACGGACCGGGCTGCTGGGGCTGCTGAGGCTGGGTCTGCTGCGGCGCGGGCGGCCACGGCTGCGCGGCCTGCTGCTCGGGAGCAGGAGCAGGAGCAGGAACGGGAACGGGAGCGGGGGCCGGCGCGGGCACCGGCTCGGCCGGCGGCACCGCGGCGGACTGCACCTCCACCACGGGCTCGACCACGGGCTCCGCGGCCGGGACGGGAGCGGGCACCGGGGCGGGCGGCTGCTCGGCGACCGGCTGCCGGGCCGCCTCGGGCGCGTCGGGCTGCGCCGGCACGACCGGCGGCTGCTCGGCCACCGGCACCGGGGCGGGCACGGGAGCGGGCACCGGCGCCGGAGCCGACTCCGCGGCCGGCGCGGGAGCGGGCACCGGTGCGGGCGGCTGCGCCACCGGAGGCTGGACGGCGACCGGTGGCTGCACCACCGGGGGCTGCGCGGACGGCGGTGGGGACGGCGCGGGAGCCGGTGCGGGCTGCTCCGGCGCGGCGCTCTGCGTGTACCAGGACGGGGGAGCGTAGTCGGGCTCGTCCGACCAGTCGTCGTCGTCCTCCGCCGCGTTGTCGCCGACGTAGACGCCGTCCCGATCGCTGCTCACTGGGGCTCCCTCGTTTTCGTCGCCGCTGTTCGCGGTGGGTCGGGCAACAAGACTAGGACGTGATCCGCGGTCACCTGAAGGCGGTACCGGCTGCCGGACCGCGGCGGGCACGGTGGATCGTCGCACCGGGAACCGTCCAAAGGGTGAACGCCCGACGTGCGCCCTCCTGCCTCCCGTCCCCGGCCGTGACCGCTCGAAACGGTGGCGGCCGGCACGGGTGTCCGTGCCGGCCGCGGCGGGCACGGACCGTCGTCCGTGCCGTGAGGTGCTGTCAGTCCATCCGGCGGGGGCCGCCCAGCACCTGGGCCTCGGCCTCGCCCGGATTGGTCATCACGTACTGCTGGCGCATCCGGGTCGCCCACAGGGTGATGTTGTCGCCGAGGGTGGGCAGCGAGGCGACCTCCTGGTCGCCCAGCGAGAGCACCCGCGCGACGACCTCCGCCTCCTGCGGCGAGATGCGCTGCACACCGACCAGGTCGGCCGCGTTGAGCACCCGGCTCGCGTTCGGGCCGAGGTACGGCAGCAGGGTCAGCGTGGTCTGCCAGGGCGCCGCCGACAGCCGGCTGCGCGCCGGGCGGGCGCCGAGGTCACGGACGACCAGCACCGGCGAGGCGACCGAGGCGCCCTGCGGGCCGAGCCGGCCGACCTGGTGGACCGTCACGCAGGGCTGGCCGCCGCCGGCGGCCTGCGCCATCGGCGCCCAGGTCTGCGGACGGCCGGTCTCCACGGCCACCCGGGCGCCGGTCGCGGCCGCGCGCAGCGCGATGACCTGCGCCGTCCACACACCGCCCACCAGCACCACGTCGTAGGCGTGCGGGCGGAACAGGCCGATCACGGCGGGCTGCTGGTGCGGGTCGACACCGATCACCACGCCGTCGTCGCCGACCGGGAAGGACAGCGCGGCGAGGTCCTCGGTGGTGAGCACGTGCTTCTCGCGGCGCGGGCCGCGCAGGCCGAAGCCGGGACGGATCCGGGCCGGGCGGGCGGGCTCGGCGGCAGGCTGCGGCGCCTGGGTGGGGTAGGACTGATAGGCCATCAGGACGTCCCTCCCAGGGGAAGCGTGGCGAGCAGGCCCGGTGCCTGCTCCTGGTCGAGGCGGTTCAGGCCGACGCCGGCGCTCTGCGCCCGCGACTCCACCAGGCGGCCCACCTGGGCGACCTCGCTCTCGCTGCGGCCGGTCACCCGGACGTGGCCGCTGAGCGCGACCGAGCCGCCGGTGCCCCGGCTGGCGGTCAGGCTGAAGGTGCTGGCCAGCGCGGGCGTACCGGTGACCAGGTTGACCAGGTCGGGCGCGGAGATCCGGCCCGGCGCGCCGCCCGGACGGCTGAGCTGCGGCCACTTGGAGATCCAGAAGGTGCTGTGCCAGCGGTCGTCGATCCGCCAGAACTTGCTGCTCTCCTGGGTGCGGCGGGCGGCCGCACCGCCGCCGCCGCTGCCCTGGCGGCCGGCCACGGCCACCGGGTTGGCGCAGATCGAGATGGCCAGCGCGGCGATCAGCTCGCGCTCGTCCAGCACGGTGGCGGTGAACCCGGCCGCGTTCAGCCGGCCGGCCAGCTGGTCGGTGACCCGCTGGAGGGTCTTGCGGGCGCCCTCCTCGCCGCCGCCGCGGGCGAGCACCGCGGTGGACGAGGTCTCCGGGTTCAGCTTGAGCGCGACCCAGGTGAGCCGGAGCGCCGGGGTGGCCGGGCCGTCCTGCAGCTGCTGGTAGGCGCGGGCGGCCAGCGACTGGTCCGGCAGGTGCGGGGCCGGCGCGGGCTGGGTGTGCTGCACCAGCTGGACGGACTCCAGGGCGATGTCGTCGACCTGAAGGGCCGAGCAGACGATGTCGAGCGGCAGCGGCAGCGCGGTGCGGGCGGGGCGCAGCGGCTGGTCCTTCGCCTGCACCAGCAGCACCGAGGTGTAGAAGGTGCCGTCGCCGACCATGCCGGTCTCCCGGCGGATCGGACGGCCGTCGCCGAGGTCGGTCTCGGTGACGTGGGTGCAGGTACGCAGGGCCGGCTCGACCTCCAGCGCGGGGGCCAGCGCCGGGTCGGTGCCCGGCGGCGGCACGTTGTACTGCGCCTCCTTGCGGCGGGCCTTCATCGCCGAGCGGACGCGCATCGCCTCCGGCAGGCTGCGGCCGCCGAGCGGCAGCAGGGCCACCACGACGAGCAGGACGGCGGGGACGGCGAAGGCGCCGGCCATCGCCGGGGCGATCGTCCATCCGACCGCGACCAGGGCCGCGGCGACCTCCAGCAGCACCAGCTGCTGGAGCCGCAGCCGGCTGCCGAGCAGCCCGGGCCGGGGGTGGACACGCAGCGGCACCGGGGCGGTCGCGGGGGCCGCGGACCGGGCCCGACGACCGCCGGGATCGGCACCCCGGCCGTCCTGCCGGCGGCCGTGCGAGGCGCTGCGTCGAGCTGGAGCGGTCTGGCTTGGCATCCCCCGATGGACCCTCTCTGATCAGATGTCACGGCCCGGCTGGCCGGGCGGTGAACCGTACCCGTTACGGTACTCACCGTCTGCTGCGGCATCGTAGAGGGTTCGGCGCACACGGTGCCCGCCGGGTGGCAGACTCACGCACGGCGAGCGCGCGTTGACGGCAGTACGGGCGCGGACACACAGGGGAGACGGGGAGCATGGCATCACGCAGGGACGAGCTGAACGCGTACAACTTCGCGCGGCGGCGGACGGTGGGGGCGTTCCTGCAGCCCGGGGGCGGCGGCAACGACGAGGACGCGCCGCGTCCGGTGCGCGCCGTGCTGCCGAGCTTCGTCGTCGCTGCGGTCGCGGTGGCCGGCTTCGGCATGTGGGGCGTCATCAAGCCCAGTGCCCCGCTGAACTGGGACGACGGCAAGAACATCATCCAGGGCAAGGAGTCCACCACCCGGTACGTGGTGCTGGAGGACCCGCAGACGCACGAGAAGGTGCTGCACCAGGTCCTCAACATGTCGTCGGCGAAGCTGCTGCTGCCGGCCGGCTCCAAGGTCGTCCAGGTCGCCGACAAGGTGCTGGACAACTACAAGAACCACGGCGCCACCATCGGCATCCCGTACGCGCCGGACAAGCTTCCGTCGGCCGCCGACGCCGGTGAGGCGAAGCTCTGGTCGGTCTGCGACCGGCCCGGTGTGGACACCAGCCAGGCGAGCATCAACCAGGCCGTGTTCGTCGCGGCCGGCAACGAGGCGAAGACGCTGGCCGACCCGGGCATGGTGCTGCAGGAGGGGCAGGGGCTGTACGTCCAGGAGCCGCCGCTGCGCAAGGGTGACGTCGGCAGCAAGTTCCTGGTCGACATGTTCGGCGTCAAGCACGCCGTGGGCAAGGTGAACCTGGAGGGCAGCCGGCGGATCGCGCTGGAGAACGGCCTGTTCGGCGTCAACGTGGAGCCGCAGCAGGTGACGAAGGCGTGGCTGGACACCCTGGAGTCCGGCGCGGTCATCGACTTCCCGACGATCCCCGACCTGTCCTCGGCGAAGACCCGTTCCAACGTCAAGCTCACCAACACCGAAGAGGCCTTCGTCGGGCGGCTGCTGGTCTTCCAGAACACCTACTACGTGGTGGGCAAGGAGAAGCTGTTCGAGATCACGCCCTTCCAGGCCGAGGTGATCCGCAACAACCCGGACCTGCGGGCCGTGTACGGCGGTTCCGTACCGAAGGCCGCGGAACTGCCGCCGGCCGACTCCGCCGACCTCACAGCCAAGGTCAGCAAGGACATGCTGGACACGACCGACCTGCCGGACGCCAAGCCGCAGCTGCCGCTCAACACCGGCCCCAAGGGCACCCGTTCGGTGATCTGCAGCACCTTCGCCGGCTACGGCGACAAGGGCCAGCCCAAGCGCACCGTCTGGGCGCACACCGATTACCCGGCCAAGGTGCCGCTGGGTTCCGCGAGCGCCCATGTGACGCCCGGCCACGGCCTGTTGTACCGCGCGGTGGACGGCCAGGCCGGTCCGGAGACCCAGGACACCTCCGGCACCACCTTCCTGATCACCGAGACCGGTCTGCGGTACTCGCTGCAGGCCAACAACGACGGCGGCACCGGTCCTTCGCCCGCCCCGAGCGCGGGGCAGCAGCAGGCGCAGGGCAAGGACGAGGAGAACGGTTCGCAGGCCCGCCTCGGCTACAAGTCCGTTGCGCCGAGCCGGGTTCCGCTGCAGTGGTCGATCCTGGTGCCGGCCGGCGGCGCGCTCAGCTCCAAGGCGGCGGAGACCGCGCAGACCGCGTGACGTATCGTCAGTGCAGGTGTGCGGTAGGCCGTGTCATGGTCTGGTAACTACCGGTACTCCGGTGTTGGGCCGCTTGCAAACGGCGGCTAAAGTGCTGGGGACACCGCAACGTGGTGTCACCGGGTGGGCCGTATCAGGACCATCCGAAGTAATTGTCTGTCTCATGGGGGACGGTGGATCATGGCTGGTCAGTTCAAGACGACCGCTGAGGAAATGAATGCCTTCGCCAACCGCATCGGTGAGGTGAACGCGCAGGTCCAGGGCGAGATTCAGCGGCTCAACGCGCTGGTCGACTCGATCAAGGCTGGCTGGCAGGGCCAGGCGGCCCAGGCCTACCAGCAGATGCAGACCCGGTTCAACGAGGACGCGACCGCGCTCAACAAGGTGCTCGACGAGATCAAGCAGGCGATCGAGACGACCACCAAGCTCTACGCGCAGACGGAGCAGGAGCAGCAGTCCTCGATGTCCGGGCTCGGTCACTGAGTTCTCGGGTCCGCAGGACCTCGGCCGTAGTGCGGCCGGTTCGCCGGTCCGCGCAGATTCCATCGACTAGGAGACATCATGGGTGACCACATTCTCGTCAATTTCTCGACGATCCAGAACGCGTCGTCGGAGATCCGCCAGACCGCGCAGCGCATCCAGTCGCAGCTCGACGAGCTGAAGGCCGGCGTGCAGCGCATCGCCTCCACCTGGGAGGGTGCGGCGCAGGAGGGCTACCAGGCCCGCCAGCAGGAGTGGGACGCCAAGGCCGCCGACCTGCAGCAGGTCCTGGGCCAGATCGCCACCTCGCTGGACAACGCCGCGCAGAGCTACCAGTCGACCGAGTCCAAGAACACGGCCGTCTGGGGCTGAGGCCCGGCCGCCGTGCGACACGGCGACAGTGTGGGCGGGCGTCCGACCGGGCGCCCGCCCCTCGCGCGTACTGACGCGCACGGCATCGGGATCATGAGGGGAAGACAGGTGTCGTTGGGTACGTTCCGCAGGGCGGCCGCCGCGTCCGTGGTGCTGGGGGTGGTCGGCTCGCTCGTCGCGGGTCCGGCGTACGCGGCCACGCCGACGCCCGCGCCGTCGGGCTCGGACAGCGCGCCGCGCTGGTCTCCGATCGGCATAGCCGCGGCCGGCGAGTGCAAGTTCCCGTCCGAGAACGTCCAGGGCACCCCGTGGGCGCTCCAGCGGGTGCTGCTGAACGAGCTCTGGAAGAACGGCCGGACGGGCAGGTTCGCCAAGGACGGGCCCGGCGGCAAGAAGGGCGAGCCGGTCAAGGTCGCGGTGATCGACACCGGCGTGAACGACCGCAACCCGCAGCTCGCCGACAAGGTGGAGGACGGCACCTCGCTGCTGCCCCCCAAGCAGCAGGGCGAGAAGGACGACGGCAAGAACGACACCGTCGGCCACGGCACCAAGGTGGCCGGCATCATCGCCGCCAAGCCGATCACCGGGACGGGCTTCGTCGGCCTCGCACCGGGCGCCGCGATCCTCTCGATCAAGCAGAACGACGACCAGGGCAGCGGCTCCGTGCAGAGCCTGATCACCGCGATCAACCTGGCCGTGGCGAAGGGCGCCGACGTCATCAACATCTCGCAGGACGTCCGGGCGGAGGGCGACTCCAACGACTTCGCGCTGAAGGACCAGCTGAAGGCGGCCGTGGAGGACGCCGATCGCAAGGGCGTGGTGGTGGTCGCCTCGTCCGGCAACGACGGCCGCGAGGGCGACACCTTCCCGGCGGCGTTCGAGACGGTGCTGGCCGTGGGGGCCTCGGACCGCAACAACGAGCGCGCGCCGTTCTCCGAGTACGGCCAGTTCGTCGACATCGCCGCCCCGGGCGTCGACATGCTGTCGACGGTGCCGGCCGGCGGCCAGTGCGTCGACAACGGCACCAGCTTCTCCTCCCCGTACGTGGCCGGCGTGGCGGCCCTGCTGAAGGGCGCCTACCCCGACTGGACCCCGGCGCAGGTCCGGGCCCGGATCGAGCAGACCGCCCAGCGCACCCAGCGCGGCGCGAACAAGTTCATCGGCTGGGGCGTCGTCGACCCGGTCAAGGCCGTGCAGAGCGGCGACGAGCAGGCCGCCGAGCCGCACGAGGATCCGAAGCTCGCCATCGACCGGGCGCCGGTCGTGGCCCAGCCGCTCGGCCTCGCCGAGACCCAGGCGGACCGGGACCGCCGCACCGGCACCTTCGTGCTCGGCGGCGGCGTGCTCGCGGTCGCCGCGCTGGCCGGCGGCTCGGTCGTGCTGCGCGACCGCCGGCGCCGCCACGAGGGCTGAGCGCCACCGGACGGACGGAAGCGGCCCGGCCCCCTGCTGAGGGGGTCGGGCCGCTTCCGTCGTGCGCGGGGCCGGGTCAGACCTGCTCGTCCTCGGGCAGGGTGATCACCCAGCGGTCGGCCTGCCGGGGCCGCAGGTAGAACAGCCAGTAGAGGCTGGCGACGACGGTGATGCCGCCGGTCCACTTGAGGGCGGTGACGTCGAGCTGGGTCAGCAGGTAGACCAGGCCGACGGTCAGCAGGACCGGCAGGACGGGCCAGAGCGGCTGGCGCCAGGCCGGTGCGTGCTTGTGGTGGGCCCGGCGGGAGAACAGCGCGGCCACGGCCACCAGCAGGTACAGGGCGGTGACGGCGACGCCGGTGATGTTGGTCAGCTGCTCCTGCGGGACGAAGCAGAGCACCGCGCCGGGGACGCCGACGGCCAGGGTGGAGACCCAGGGGGCGCTGAACCGGTTGAGGGTGCCGAAGGCGCGGTTGACCGGCTCGGGCCAGGCCTTGTCGCGGCCGGAGGCGAACAGCACCCGGGAGTTCTGGATGACCATGACGATGCCGGCGTTGATGATCGCCAGGGCGACGCAGAGGCTGATGAAGGTGCCGACCGCGGAGTTGCTCCAGCCGGTGACCAGGTCGGAGATGTTGCCGGCGCTCAGGGCGGCGAGGTCCGGGGCGCCCAGGGTGATCGCGACCACCGGGACGATGATGATGACGACCGACAGGGCCAGCGTCCACAGCACGGTGCGGGCGACGTTGCGGCGCGGGTTCTCCAGCTCCTCGGAGAGGTAGATGGCGGTGGAGAAGCCCTGGGTGACGAAGAGCGCGGTGCCCATCGCGGCGACGATCGCGCCGAGGCCGACGGCCCCGGTGGCGCCGTCCGTGACGACCGAGCCGTGGAAGAGGCTGCCGGCGCCGCGCTCGGCGTGGCCGAAGCCGAGGAAGGCGACCACGCCGGCGGCGATGACCTCGAGGACGAGGAAGATGCCGGTGATCCAGGCGTTGGCGCGCAGGTCCAGCAGGCCGGCGACGGTGGCGGCGATCATCACGGCCGCGCCGGCCCAGCGGGCGTCCACGTGGACGATGGGGGCCAGGTAGTCGGCGGTGCCGATGGCGATGAGCGAGGGCACGATCATCACGACGATCAGCGACTGGATGAACACCAGCCAGCCCGCGAAGCGCCCGGCCAGGGTGCCGACCATGGCGTACTCGCCGCCGGCGCTGGGGACGAGGGTGCCGAGCTCGGAGTAGCAGAAGGCCACCGCGATGCAGATCAGCGCGCCGATGGCGATCGACATGGCGGTGAAGGTGCCGAGCGAGGAGAACAGCTCGGGCACGATGACGAACAGCGAGGACGCCGGCGTCACGCAGGAGAGCGTGAGCAGGGTTCCACCCACGACACCGATCGAACGGGTGAGCTTCTTGGGACCGCCGTCCGTCGGAGTCTCGACTACGGCGAGTGGCGGGCGAAGCGTGTCGGTCATGGGGCATCCGATCGACGTGCGGGGGTTCTGGGGGTGGGAGCGCTATCGCCTCCGACGGGCGTTCGCTGACGTGGTGTTTCGGTCGCTCCCGAGACGCCATGGAACCGCTCCGTTTTGCCTTCGTCAACGCGCGATCAGCTTCGGAATCCGTTGCCGTCCGCCGCATAAACATGCGATCCGGTGGCCGCCTGTGGCAAAGCTCACCTTTGTCCGATTCTGTCAACTCCGATGGATGAAGATTGAATCAAAGATGAACTGTCGGTGTTGATCTATGAATCAAAGCCTTAGGTCGTGATTCATTCATATGAATGAAGGTAGCCTCTCCGGGTCCCGGCGGCCGCCCCGGCCGGTGCGGGAACCGCAGCAGGGCGCGGCAAAAAAGTAGGTAACGTTCTGGCACCGTCCACGGCCTGGAATGCCGGAAGGGCCGGACTCCGAGGAGTCCGGCCCTTCCGGTCACGCGACGTCACCGCTACGGGGTCGGCAGCCAGCCCGTCTGCAGGGTCTGGCCGGCGGCGATCCGCCGGGAGACGAACACACCGCGGCCCGGCGGCAGCGGCTGCGGCTTGACCGTACCGAGCAGCGCGCCCTCGTTCTTGTCGCCCGAGAGCAGCACGCCCTGGCCGCCCAGCTCGCGCATGCGCTGCATGACCGGCTCGAACAGCGAGCGGCCGGCACCGCCGGCGCTGCGCGCGATGATCACGCGCAGGCCGATGTCGCGGGCGAACGGCAGGAACTCGGCCAGCGGCGCCATCGGGTTGCCCGAGGAGGTGGCGACCAGCTCGTAGTCGTCCACGATCACGAACATGTCCTTGCCGCTGTACCAGCTGCGGTTGCGCAGCTGCTCCGGCGTGACGTCCGGGCCGGGCAGACGGCGCGAGCAGGCGCCGCGGAGCATCTCCACGGCCGCCGACATCGCGGGCGCCGCCGCCGCGTACTCCACCAGGTACTCCTGCGGCACCACGCCGAGCAGCGAACGGCGGAAGTCGCCGACCACGATGCCCGCCTGGTCCGGGGTGTACCGCTCGGTGATCTGCTTGACGAGCATCCGCAGCAGCGCCGACTTACCGGACTCGCTCTCGCCGAAGACGATGAACAGCGGGTCGGTCTCGAAGTTGACGAAGACCGGTGCGAGCTCGACCTCGTCCACACCGAAGGCCACACCCAGCTCGGGGTGCTCGAAGCCCTTGGGCAGCGCGTTGCCGTCCAGGACGGCCGGCAGCATGCGGACCTGCGGGGCGCGCGGGCCCGTCCAGGCGGCGTCGATCTGCGCCACCAGGTCGGCCACGCCGTCCGCCAGGTCCTCGGTCGTCGACGAGCCGTCCAGGCGCGGCAGGCCGGACAGGAAGTGCAGCTTCGCCGCGGTCAGGCCGCGGCCGGGCGAGCCCGCCGGGACGTTGACCGCGACCTTGCGGTCGATCTCCGACTCCATCGAGTCGCCGAGGCGCAGCTCGGTGCGGTTCTGCAGCAGGTCCTTGAGGGCCGGCCGCACCTCCGCGTACCGCGCCGCGGTGACGATCACGTGTACGCCGTAGGTCAGACCGCGCTGCGCGATGTCGTTGATGACCGGCTCGAGGACTTCGTACTCCTGCTTGAAGGTCAGCCAGCCGTCGATGATCAGGAAGACGTCGCCGAACTGCTCGTCCGGCAGCTGGCCGGCCGCGCGGCGCGAGCGGTAGGTGGTGACGGTGTCGATGCCGGCGGAGCGGAACAGCTCCTCGCGGCGGTTCAGGACCCCGTGCACCTCGCTGACCAGGCGGCGCACCTTCTCGACGTCCAGGCGTCCGGCCACCCCGCCGACGTGCGGCAGACCGGCCAGCGCACCGAACGCGCCACCGCCGAAGTCCAGCAGGTAGAACTGCACCTCGACGGGGGTGTGCGTGACCGCGAACCCGGAGACCAGGGTGCGCACCATGTTGGACTTGCCGGACTGCGGACCGCCCACGATCAGACCGTGGCCGGCCGCGCCCGAGTAGTCCTGGTACATCACGTCGCGGCGCTGGTCGCGCGGCTTGTCGACGATGCCGACCGGCACCACCAGGCGGCCGAGCGCACCGAACTCCGGCGAGGTCAGGCCGCGCTCCGCGGTGACCTGCAGCGGCGGCACCAGGCCGTCGATGCTCGGCGCCTCCTCCAGCGGAGGCAGCCACACCTGGTGGGCCGGCGGGCCCTGGCTGATCATGCGCTGCACGAAGACGTCCAGCATGGTGTCGAGCAGCGAGTCGTCGATCTCCTCGACCTCCTCGACCACCTCCTCGACCACCGGCTCCACGACCGGCACCTCGGCGGCGGTGAACAGCACCGGCTGCGCGGTGATCACCTGGCCGCCGCTGGTCCGCTGCTGGCCCGGCGGCCGGTACGGGCCGGAGACGTACGCGGCCCGGAAGCGCTCCATCACGTCGGAGCCGAACTTCAGGTAGCCGACGCCGGGGATCGGCGGCAGGTGGTAGGCGTCCGGCACCCCGATCGCGGCCCGCGACTCGGCGGCCGAGAAGGTGCGCAGACCCAGCCGGTAGGAGAGGAAGGTGTCCAGACCGCGGAGCTTGCCCTCCTCCAGTCGCTGCGAGGCCAGCAGCATGTGCATGCCCAGCGAACGGCCGATGCGGCCGATCTGGATGAACAGGTCGATGAAGTCCGGCTTCGCGGTGAGCAGCTCGGAGAACTCGTCGATGATCATCAGCAGCGAGGGCAGCGGGTCCAGCGCCGCACCCGCCGCGCGGGCCCGCTCGTACTCGTTGATGTTGGCGTAGTTGCCCGCCGCGCGCAGCAGCTCCTGACGGCGGTTCATCTCGCCCTCGATCGCGTCGCGCATGCGGTCGATGAGGGTCGCCTCGCCCTCCAGGTTGGTGATCACGGCCGCGGTGTGCGGCATCTCCGCCATGCCGGCGAAGGTGGCACCACCCTTGAAGTCCGCGAGGACCAGGTTCAGCACCTCGGAGGAGTGCGTCACCGCCAGCGCCAGCACGATGGTGCGCAGCACCTCGGACTTGCCGGAACCGGTCGCGCCGACGCACATGCCGTGCGGGCCCATGCCCTGGAGCGAGGCCTCCTTGATGTCCAGCCAGACGTACTCGCCGTTCTGGCCGACGCCCAGCGGCACCTTGAGCTTCTCCGCCATCGGACGCGGCCGCCAGTGCCGGGCCGGGTCGAAGGAACCCGGGTCGCCGGTGTTCATCATCTCGGTGAAGTCCATCGACACCAGCGACGGGTCGCCGTCGTCGCCGCCCGCGGACACCCGGAACGGCGCCAGCTGGCGGGCCAGCGCCTCCGACTGCCACGCCGACAGGGTGTCCGGCCGGCCGGAGTACGAGGCACCGGAGGCCGACTCCAGCAGCAGGCCGTCCTTGCCCACCGTGATGACCAGGTGGCCGCTCGGCTCGTCCAGGTCGCCGGGGACGACCTCGATCACGGTGACGCCCTCGACGCCCTCCGGGCCGGCCAGGACCGAGTCGTGCGGCACCGCGGCGCCGTCCATGACCACGATCAGGTGCGGCTTGTCGGCGCTCGGCACGTTGTCCCGGGAGAAGCCCTTGCGGCCGTCCAGCTCCTTGGCGAGCAGCTCCTCCAGCTCACCGAGGCCGGTCGAGATCAGACGGCGCGAACCGGCGCCGTCGTTCTCCTTGCGGTGCTGGGTGTGCGGCAGCCACTTCGCCCACTCCCACTCGTCGACCGCGCCCGGCGCGGCCGCCACGGCGACCATCAGGTCGTCCGGCGAGTGCAGCGTCGTCAACTGGGCGACCATCGCCCGCACGTTGCCGTACACGGTGTCCGGATCGCCGCAGACCGTGATGTGGTAGAAGGCGCGCAGCGAGACCGCCAGCGGCAGGTCCTGCAGCGTGCCGTGCGACTTGATGAAGGTGCCCATCGCCTCGGCGGCCAGCGGCTCCAGCTCGTCCAGCGGAGCGGTCTGCGGCGCCACGATCGGGCTCGACAGCTGCTGCGGACCGGTGCCGAGGCGCACCTGCGCGAAGTCCGGATCGGTGGGCCGGCGCTCCCACAGCCGCCGCCCCTCGGCGACGATCGACCACAGCTGGTCCGGCTCGGGGTGCGTGAACAGCAGCGCACCGCGCTGCCGCTCGGCCGTGCGGCGGACCTGGCGGCGCATCTGCTGCAGGTACTTGAGGTAGTCGCGGCGCTCGTCCGCGGTACCGGCGTTGCCGCCGCGCCGCGCCTTGACGATCTGCGCGACCGCCATGCCCGCGGTCGACGCCACCATCAGGACACCCATGATCTTCATCGGGCCCTGGGCGCCGGGGGAGAAGAAGAACGCCGCCGAACCGCCCATGCCGAGCAGCGGCAGCAAGGACATCATCCAGTCCTCGCCGCCGGAACGCGGCAGCTCCGGAGGGGCGACCAGCTCCACCGGCTCGTCCGGCACCGGGGGCGGGTACGCCCGCGGCGGACGCTTCACCGTCACCACACTCATGCGACCGCCCCGCTCCGCCCGGCGGCCGCTGCGCGGAACCCGGACCCCTTGACGGCCCGTTCGCTTCGCTCGCTCACTGGCACCAACCCTCACGCACACCGATTACGTACGGGTGAGGGCGCCCCGTGCGATGACGCCGCCCCCGCTCCGCCGACCGCAGACGCACATCAGAGGGTTCCTGCACCAGCCGGGCCCCCGTACGCCTTGCGCAGGGGCCGATCCTACTGGGCAGCCGGGACGGTTCGACCACGGGGTCAGCCGAGGAGATTTCCGGTACGAATCGTCGAATCCCCTCCACAACAGCACACCGTTGCACGGCAATTCGCCGCCCCCCGCGGCCTGCGGCGAATTCGGGCGGGGCCGGACCGCAGCCGCACCTCCGCGGGCGGTAGGGTAACGCCGCGCCAACTCCGCCCCGGACCGTGTCAGTTCCGGACCGGTCCGTAGGAGGGCGCAATCGAACCAAGAGCTGACGAGCAGGCATATCCGACAAGGGGGAGCGCCGGTGAGCGAGCGGACAGTCAAGAGGTGCGCATGGCGCGAAGCGGCCTCAGGGCTCGCGGAGGTGGCCGCATGAGCGCCAGTGCAACGACCGGCTTCTGCCGGGTCACCGTCGTCGCGCCCGACAGCCGGATCGACGTCGCCCTGCCCGAGGACGTTCCGCTCGCCGACATCTACCCCGAGGTGCTGCGCCTCACCGGGCAGACCCAGGTCGACGGCACGCCCACCGGCTTCCACCTCGTCCGCCGGGACGGCACCGTGCTCGACAGCGGCCTGCCGCTGGCCGCGCAGCAGGTCCGCGACGGCGACCTGCTGAGCCTGCGCCCGTTCGCCGAGTCGCTGCCGCCCGCGGTCTACGACGACGTGGCCGACGCCGTCGCCAGCGCCGTCGAGGCCGACCGCCGGTTCTGGAGCCCCGACCTGATGCGGGCCTTCGGCCTGATCGGCGCCACCGTGATGCTGGTGCTGCTCGGCTTCGCCCTCTGGTTCTCCGACCTGCGCCACGACATGCACGGCCTGGCCGGCATCCTCTCCGGCGTCACCGCGGTCGTCCTGGTCACCTTCGCCGGCGTCCGCGCCCGGGTCTACGACGACCACGCGGCCGGCCTCGCGCTCGGCCTCGGCGCCCTGCCGCACGCCCTGATCGCCGGCTCCGGCGCCGTCCCGGTCGCGAACGCCGGCGAGGGCCCGGGCCGGCTGCAGTTCCTCGTCGGCTGCGTCGCCGTCCTCGTCGTCTCGGTGCTGCTCGTCGGCCTGCTGCCGGAGAAGGACTCGGTCTTCGTCGCCTCCTCCTTCCTCGCCGCCGCCGGCACCCTGGCGACCTTCGCCGCCGTGCTGCTCGACGGCACCCCGGCCACCCACATCGCCGCCGTCACCGGTGTCGCCGCGGTCGCCGCGGTCGGCTTCCTGCCGGCCCTCTCCGCCCGCTTCGCCCGCCTCCCCGTCGGCTTCAGCCCGCCCGGCCAGACCCGCACCCGCGGCAGCGCCTACGGCGAGGAGGGCAGCCGCACCGAGACCGTGCAGTACGAGCGGATCGCCCACCAGGCCCGCCGCGGCCACGAGGTCCTCGTCGGCCTGGTCGGCGGCTGCTCCGCCACCGTCATCGGCGCCTGCGCCGTGCTCGGCTTCAGCGACTCCGCCTTCGCCGAGCTGCTCGCCCTGGCCGTCGGCATCTCGACCATGCTGCGCGCCCGGCTGTTCCGCTACACCGCGCAGGTCTTCAGCCTCACCATCGCCGGCCTGATCGGGCTCGCCCTGCTGATCCTCGGCCTCTCGCTGCACACCCCGCTGTTCATCCTGGAGCAGCTGCAGGAGGGCGGCACCGGCAGCTCGCTCGATCTGCGCACCGTCTGGCTGTCGGCCTCGATCGCCGTGGGCGCCGCCCTGCTCACCGCGATCGCGCTGATCGTCCCCCGCCTCGGCGTCTCCCCCTTCTGGGGGCGGATCCTGGACATGGTGGACGGCCTGATGCTGATCTCGCTCGTCCCGCTCGCGCTGGCCGTGCTGAACATCTACGCCCTGGTCCGCGGCGCCACCAGCTGACGCCGCCGCACCCGACCCGGCGCCCGCCGGCACCCCGCGACAGGGGACGCCGGCGGGCGCTGGTACGCTTGGTCAGTCCGAGTTCTGTCAGATCCTGTGTCGTCTACCGGGATCGCTCGGCCACCCCGAAGGAGATGCCGTGGCTCTCGCCGCCGACGTCAAGAAGCAGATCATCGCCGAGTTCGGCCAGAAGGAGGGCGACACCGGCTCCCCCGAGGTCCAGGTGGCCATGCTCTCCCGCCGCATCTCGGACCTGACCGAGCACCTCAAGGCCCACAAGCACGACCACCACTCCCGTCGTGGTCTGCTGATCCTGGTCGGCCAGCGCCGCCGCCTGCTGCAGTACCTGGCCAAGAAGGACATCGAGCGTTTCCGTACCCTCGTCGACCGCCTCGGCATCCGCCGCGGCGCCGCGGGCGGCGCTCGCTGACACCGCTTCGTGGGGCGGCTCCCCTTCCCGGGGGGCCGCCCTTCGGCGCATCCGCGCGGCAGCACCGCGCGGACCGCACCCCGGGCGGAAGAACCGCTGCCACACGCGTGGTAATGGCGTGCTCGGTAGGGTGTGAATTTGTAAGGTGAAGGGCATGCCCGGGTAAGTGCCCGACCGCGCGACGCGCGGACGGCACCGGGCAGGACCGACACCCTGCGGGCCGCAGGCCTCAAACGGAGGCCGCCCGCATCCGGGGAGCGTCCACACGCGACCGCCGACCAGGCAGCCGAGAGGCGCCGGTCCTCGGTAGTGGCCGCCGGGAGTCGTCGACAGACGCCCGGGGGCTTCGATCGAAGACCGGCCCGCAGGGCCGGGCAGGCGGACGCTGGGGGGCGCTCCACCGGAGACGTACGAAAGAGGAGATCTTCCAGGTGGAAGAGAACGTGTTCTACGCCGAGGCCGTCATCGACAACGGCAGCTTCGGCACCCGTACCATCCGCTTCGAGACGGGCCGCCTGGCCCGCCAGGCCGCCGGCTCCGCCGTCGCCTACCTGGACGACGACACCATGGTGCTGTCGGCGACCAGCGCGTCCAAGCAGCCGAAGGAGCACTTCGACTTCTTCCCGCTGACCGTGGACGTCGAGGAGCGCATGTACGCCGCGGGCCGGATCCCCGGCTCGTTCTTCCGTCGTGAGGGCCGGCCCTCCGAGGACGCGATCCTCACCTGCCGCCTGATCGACCGCCCGCTGCGCCCGTCCTTCGTCAAGGGCCTGCGCAACGAGATCCAGGTCGTCGTCACCGTGATGGCGCTCAACCCGGACCACCTCTACGACGTGGTGGCCATCAACGCGGCCTCCGCCTCCACCCAGCTGGCCGGCCTGCCGTTCTCCGGCCCGATCGGCGGCGTCCGCGTCGCGCTGATCAAGGGCCAGTGGGTCGCCTTCCCGACCCACTCGGAGCTCGAGGACGCCGTCTTCGACATGGTCGTGGCCGGCCGCGCCCTGCCGGACGGCGACGTCGCGATCATGATGGTCGAGGCCGAGGCCACCGACAAGACCATCAAGCTGGTCGCCGACGGCGCCGAGGCCCCGACCGAAGAGGTCGTGGCCGCCGGCCTCGAGGCCGCCAAGCCGTTCATCAAGGTGCTCTGCGCCGCCCAGGCCCAGCTGGCCGCCCAGGCCGCCAAGCCGACCGGCGAGTTCCCGGTCTTCCTGGACTACCAGGACGACGTGCTCTCCGCCCTGACCTCCGCGGTCAAGGACGAGCTCGCCCAGGCGCTCACCATCGCCGGCAAGCAGGAGCGCAACAACGAGCTCGACCGCATCAAGGCGGTCGCCGCGGACAAGCTCCTCCCGGACTTCGAGGGCCGCGAGAAGGAGATCAGCGCCGCCTACAACGCGCTGACCAAGAAGATCGTCCGCGAGCGCGTCATCAAGGACAAGGTCCGCATCGACGGTCGCGGCGTCACCGACATCCGCACCCTGGCCGCCGAGGTCGAGGCGATCCCGCGGGTCCACGGCTCCGCCCTGTTCGAGCGCGGCGAGACCCAGATCCTGGGCGTCACCACGCTGAACATGCTCCGCATGGAGCAGCAGCTCGACACGCTCTCCCCGGAGACGCGCCGCCGCTACATGCACAACTACAACTTCCCGCCGTACTCCGTCGGCGAGACCGGCCGCGTGGGCTCGCCCAAGCGCCGCGAGATCGGCCACGGCGCGCTGGCCGAGCGGGCGATCCTGCCCGTGCTGCCCTCCCGCGAGGAGTTCCCGTACGCCATCCGCCAGGTCTCCGAGGCGCTCGGCTCCAACGGCTCCACCTCGATGGGCTCGGTCTGCGCCTCCACCATGTCGCTGCTGAACGCCGGTGTGCCGCTGAAGGCCGCCGTCGCCGGCATCGCCATGGGCCTGATCTCCCAGGAGATCGACGGCGAGACCCACTACGTCACGCTGACCGACATCCTCGGCGCCGAGGACGCGTTCGGCGACATGGACTTCAAGGTCGCCGGCACCCGCAACTTCATCACCGCCCTCCAGCTCGACACCAAGCTGAACGGCATCCCGGCGTCGGTGCTCGCCGCCGCGCTGAAGCAGGCCAAGGACGCCCGCCTGCACATCCTCGACGTGATGAACGAGGCCATCGACACTCCGGACGAGATGTCGCAGTACGCCCCGCGCATCATCACGATCAAGATCCCGGTGGACAAGATCGGTGAGGTCATCGGCCCCAAGGGCAAGATGATCAACCAGATCCAGGAGGACACCGGCGCCGAGATCACGATCGAGGACGACGGCACCATCTACATCGGTGCCTCCGACGGCCCGGCCGCCGAGGCCGCCCGCACCACGATCAACCAGATCGCCAACCCGACCATGCCGGAGGTCGGCGAGCGCTACCTGGGCACCGTGGTGAAGACCACGACCTTCGGCGCGTTCGTCTCCCTCATGCCCGGCAAGGACGGTCTGCTGCACATCTCGCAGATCCGCAAGCTCGCCGGCGGCAAGCGCGTGGAGAACGTCGAGGACGTGCTCGCGGTCGGCACCAAGGTGCAGGTCGAGATCGCCGAGATCGACCCCCGCGGCAAGCTCTCCCTCGTTCCCGTGGTCGAGGGCGAGGAGGGCGGCGAGGCCGCCTCCGAGTGACGCACCGAGTGACGAGGTAGTCCTCCCGCGGCCCGCACGCCCTCGCGGCGTGCGGGCCGCACCCTGTTCTTCCCCGATCGAGAGGTACACCCTGGTGGCTCAGGCCTCCGCGGCACACCAGCGCCCCGGCACCACCAAGACCCTGCTGAAGGGCCTCGACGGCGCCGGCACCGTCCGCCGCACCGTCCTGCCCGGCGGCCTGCGGGTCGTCACCGAGACCCTGCCGACCGTCCGCTCCGCGACCTTCGGCATCTGGGTCGGCGTCGGCTCCCGCGACGAGACGCCCGTCCTCAACGGCGCCACCCACTACCTGGAGCACCTGCTCTTCAAGGGCACCGCCCGGCGCAGCGCCCTCGAGATCTCCGCGGCCCTGGACGCCGTCGGCGGCGAGATGAACGCCTTCACCGCCAAGGAGAACACCTGCTACTACGCGCGGGTGCTCGACACCGACCTGCCGCTCGCCATCGACGTGGTCTGCGACATGCTCACCGGCTCGCTGATCCGCGCCGAGGACGTCGACGCCGAGCGCGGCGTCATCCTCGAGGAGATGGCCATGGCCGAGGACGACCCGGGCGACGTCGTCCACGACCTCTTCGCCAAGGTGATCTACGGCGACGGCCCGCTCGGCCGCCCGATCCTCGGCACCGAGGAGACCGTCACCAACCTCACCCGCGACCAGATCGCCGGCTTCTACAAGCGCCGCTACAAGCCCGAGCACCTGGTCGTGGCCGCCGCCGGCAACCTCGACCACCGCAAGGTCGTCAAGCTCGTCGAGGAGGCCTTCGCGCCCGTCCTCGCCCGCTCCACCGGCCACCCCGCCGACGTCCGCCGCGGCGTCAAGGCGCTGCGCACCGCCGGCCGCACCGAGGTCCTCAACCGGCCCACCGAGCAGGCCCACCTCGTCCTCGGCGTGCCGGGCGTGCCCCGCCACGACGAGCGGCGCTGGGCGATGGGCGTCCTCAACGCCGCCCTCGGCGGCGGCATGAGCTCCCGGCTCTTCCAGGAGGTCCGGGAGAAGCGCGGCCTCGCCTACTCCGTCTACTCCTACTCCTCCTCCTACGCCGACAGCGGCATCTTCGGCATCTACGCCGGCTGCCAGCCCAAGCGGGTCGAGGAGGTGCTGTCGATCTGCCGCCAGGAGCTCGCCAAGGTCGTCGCCGACGGCATCACCGAGGAGGAGCTCCAGCGCGCCATCGGCCAGATCTCCGGCTCCACCGTGCTCGGCATGGAGGACACCGGCTCGCTGATGAACCGCATCGGCAAGGCCGAGCTCTGCTACGGCACCCACCTGTCGGTGGACGACATGCTGGCGAAGATAGCGGCGGTGACCCTGGACGACGTCCGGGCGGTCGCCCGTGATGTGCTGGGGGCCCACCGCCCGTCGCTCGCCCTGATCGGTCCGATCAACGCCAAGCGGGCCGCAGCCGTGGCCGACGTGCTCGCCCAGGAGGAAACCGCATGACACTGCGCGTCGCCGTGATCGGCGCCAACGGACGGATCGGCTCCGAGGCCGTCAAGGCCGTCGAGGCCGCCCCCGACATGGAGCTGGTCGCGGCCCTCGGCCGCGGCTCCGACCTCACCGAGCTGACCGACGCCGGCGTCCAGGTCGCCGTCGAGCTCACCCACCCCGACGCCGTCATGGGCAACCTCGACTACGCCCTGCACCACGGGATCCACGTGGTCACCGGCACCACCGGCTGGACGGACGAGCGCCTCGCCACCGTCGGCGGCTGGCTCGCCGGGAGCCCCGCCACCGGCCTGCTCATCGCCCCGAACTTCTCCATCGGCGCCGTCCTCGGCATGCAGTTCGCCCAGAAGGCCGCCAAGTACTTCGAGTCCGTCGAGGTCGTCGAGCTCCACCACGACCGCAAGGCCGACGCCCCCAGCGGCACCGCCACTCGCACCGCGCAGCTCATCGCCGCCGCCCGCAAGGACGCCGGCCGCGCCCCCCAGCAGGACCCGACGACCCACGAGCTGCCCGGCGCCCGCGGCGCCGACGTGGACGGCGTCCCCGTGCACGCGGTGCGGCTGCGCGGCCTGCTCGCCCACCAGGAGATCCTGTTCGGCGACACCGGCGAGACCCTCACCATCCGCCACGACTCGCTGCACCACAGCTGCTTCATGCCGGGCATCCTGCTCGGCGTCCGCAAGGTCGTGGACACCCCCGGACTCACCCTCGGCCTCGAACACTTCCTGGACCTGTGAGCCCCGCATGACCTCCCGCACCGGTTTCTTCCTGCTCGCCGCCGCCCTGGTCCTGGTCTCCCTGCTCTGCGTGGGGGAGGGCGTCCAACTGGTCGCCACCGGCAAGCCGCTCGGCATCGGCCTCGGCGTCTGCGCCTTCGTCATCCCCCCGATCGGCATCTGGTTCCTGCGCCAGACCGTCCGCTTCGGACGGGCCAGCGAGCAGCTCGCCCGCGAGCTGGAGGCCGAGGGCGGCCTGCCCGTCGACGAACTCCGCCGCACCTCCGGCGGCCGGATCGACCGGGCCTCCGCCGACGAGGTCTTCGCCCGCCGCAAGACCGAGGCGGAGGCCTCCCCGCACGACTGGCGGGCCTTCTTCCGCCTCGCCGTGGCCTACGCCGACGCCGGCGACACCCCGCGTGCCCGCAAGGCCATGCAGCACGCCATCAAGCTGCACAGCACCACCACCGAAACGAGGAGCACCGCGTGAGCGACGACCTGGCCCCGACCTTCCGCAGCGACGTCACGGTGGAACTCGTCCGCAGCGCCGCCACCGACACCGACGTCCTGTGGGCCGCCCGCGTGTCCACCAAGGGCGAGCAGTCCCTGGAGACGATCGGCGAGGACCCGGAGAAGTCCAAGGGCCTGATCAACTTCCTGATGCGGGACCGCCACGGCACCCCCTTCGAGCACAACTCGATGACCTTCTTCATCAGCGCGCCGATCTTCGTCTTCCGCGAGTTCCACCGGCACCGCAGCGGCTGGTCCTACAACGAGGAGTCCGGCCGCTACCGCGAGCTGCAGCCCGTCTTCTACGTCCCCGGCCCGGAGCGCCGCCTCGTCCAGCAGGGCAAGCCCGGCCGGTACGAGTTCGTCGAGGGCACCGCCGAGCAGCACAAGGTCACCACCGAGGCGATGGAGGAGTCCTACCGCTCCTCCTACCGCGCCTACCAGGAGATGCTCGCCGCCGGCGTCGCCCGCGAGGTCGCCCGCGCCGTCCTCCCGGTCGGCCTGTTCTCCTCCATGTACGCCACCTGCAACGCCCGGTCGCTCATGCACTTCCTCTCGCTGCGCACCAAGAACGAGCACGCCACCGTGCCGTCCTTCCCGCAGCGGGAGATCGAGATGGTCGCCGAGCAGATGGAGGAGCTCTGGGGGCAGCTGATGCCGCTCACCCGTGCGGCCTTCGACGCGCACGGCCGAGTCGCCCCCTGACCTGCGAAGACGGGCATCCGGGCGGACCGCCCGGCATGTCCGGATTGCAGCGGTTCCGCCCGCTCCCTACGCTCGGAGCACGGATTCCGGTGCTGCCCGAACCCCCGAGCGGGCAGCACCGGAATCCCATGCTCCGACCCCGACGGCCCGCCGCCGACCTCGCACGATCCTGTCCGAACCGTGGACCGGCGTGACCGCCCCCCAGTGGCCTACGAGTAGTTTTGGACGCATGGCTCCGACCTCCACCCCCCAGACGCCCTTCGGCCGGGTCCTGACCGCGATGGTCACCCCCTTCACCGCCGACGGCGGGCTCGACCTCGACGGCGCCCAGCGCCTCGCCGCCCACCTCGTGGACGCCGGCAACGACGGCCTCGTCCTCAACGGCACCACCGGCGAGTCGCCGACCACCAGCGACGCCGAGAAGGCCCAGCTCGTCCGGGCGGTGGTGGAGGCCGTCGGGGACCGCGCGCACATCGTCGCCGGCGTCGGCACCAACGACACCCACCACAGCGTCGAGCTGGCCCGCCAGGCCGAGGCGGCCGGCGCCCACGGCCTGCTCGCCGTCACGCCGTACTACAGCAAGCCCCCGCAAGAGGGCCTGTACCGGCACACCACGGCCATCGCGGACGCCACCGAGCTGCCCGTCATGCTCTACGACATCCCCGGCCGCAGCGCCGTCGCACTGAGCCACGAGACGCTCGTCCGGCTCGGCGAGCACCCCCGCATCGTCGCCAACAAGGACGCCAAGGGCGACGTCGGCGCCGCCTCCTGGGCGATCGCCCGCTCCGACCTCGCCTGGTACTCCGGCGACGACGTCCTGACCCTGCCGCTACTCTCGGTCGGTGCCGTCGGCGTGGTCAGCGTCGTCAGCCACGTGGTCACGCCCGAGCTCAAGGCCATGATCGAGGCCTTCACCGCGGGCGACACCGCCAAGGCCACCGCCGTCCACCAGTCCCTGCTGCCGGTCTTCACCGGCATCTTCCGCACCCAGGGCGTCATCCTCAGCAAGGCCGCGCTCACCCTGCAGGGACACCCTGCGGGCCCGCTGCGCCTCCCGCTGGTCTCCGCCACCGCGGAGGAGATTGCGCAACTGAAGCAGGATCTGGCCGCCGGCGGGGTACACCTCTAGCAGACAACAGACGTACGCGCCCCGGCTCGCCGGGCCCCCGAGGGCCTGCCGCTGGACCGGACCGAAGGCGCGGAGGCACCTGGTACGTAGGAAGCCAACGATGGACGCACACCCCATGGCGCCGGACGATCCCGGGCATGTGGCGTGCGTCGTGAGGAGAGTCTTTTGAGCCACCCGCACCCCGAACTCGGCGCCCCTCCCGCACTCAAGGAGGGCGCCCTCCGCATCACCCCGCTCGGCGGCCTCGGCGAGATCGGCCGCAACATGACGGTCATGGAGTTCGGCGACCGCATCCTGATCGTCGACTGCGGCGTCCTCTTCCCCGAGGACGAGCAGCCCGGCGTCGACCTGATCCTCCCGGACTTCACCTACATCCGGGACCGCCTCGACAAGGTCGACGGCATCGTCCTGACCCACGGGCACGAGGACCACATCGGCGCCGTCCCGTACCTGCTCCGGGAGAACCCGGACATCCCGCTGATCGGCTCGAAGCTCACCCTCGCGCTCATCGAGGCCAAGCTCGCCGAGCACCGGATCCGCCCGTACGTCCTGGAGGTCAAGGAGGGCGAGCGCGAGCGCATCGGCCCCTTCGACTGCGAGTTCATCGCGGTCAACCACTCCATCCCGGACGCCCTCGCGGTCGCCGTCCGCACCCCGGCCGGCACGGTCGTCGCCACCGGCGACTTCAAGATGGACCAGCTGCCGCTCGACGGCCGCCTCACCGACCTCCCGGCCTTCGCCAAGCTGGCCGAGGAGGGCATGGACCTGCTGCTGGTGGACTCCACCAACGCCGAGGTCCCCGGCTTCATCCCGCACGAGCGGGACATCTCCGCCGCGCTGCGCAACGTCTTCGCGAGCGCCCAGCGCCGGATCATCGTCGCGTCCTTCGCCAGCCACGTGCACCGCATCCAGCAGGTGCTGGACGCCGCCCACGCGCACGGCCGCAAGGTCGCGTTCGTCGGCCGCTCGATGGTCCGCAACATGGGCATCGCCCGTGACCTCGGCTACCTCAAGGTCCCCGGCAACCTGATCGTCGACGTGAAGACGCTGGACGACCTGCCTGACGACAAGGTCGTGCTGGTCTGCACCGGCTCGCAGGGCGAGCCGATGGCCGCGCTCTCGCGGATGGCCAACCGGGAGCACCAGATCCGCATCGTCGAGGGCGACACCGTGGTGCTCGCCTCCTCGCTGATCCCCGGCAACGAGACCGCGATCTACCGCGTGATCAACGGCCTGACCCGCTGGGGCGCCAACGTCGTGCACAAGGGCAACGCCAAGGTGCACGTCTCCGGCCACGCCTCGGCCGGCGAACTCCTGTACTTCTTCAACATCTGCCGACCGCGCAACCTCATGCCGGTCCACGGCGAGTGGCGCCACCTGCGGGCCGCTGCCGACCTCGGCATCCTCACCGGCGTGCCGAAGGACCGGGTCGTCATCGCCGAGGACGGCGTCTGCGTCGACCTGGAGGACGGCGTCGCCCGGATCGTCGGCAAGGTCCAGGCCGGCTACGTGTACGTCGACGGCTCCTCGGTCGGCGACATCACCGAGGCCTCGCTGAAGGACCGCCGGATCCTCGGCGAGGAGGGCTTCATCTCCGTCTTCGTCGTGGTTGACTCCACCAACGGCAAGATCGTCAGCGGCCCGACCATCCAGGCCCGCGGCTCCGGCATCGACGACGGCGCCTTCGTCCCGGTCGTCGCGAAGCTGGAGGAGGCCCTCACCCGCTCCGCGGGCGACGGCGTGCTGGAGGTCCGCCAGGTGCAGCAGCTGGTGCGCCGGACCATCGGCAAGTGGGTGGCGGACAACTACCGCCGCCGGCCGATGATCCTCCCGGTCGTGGTCGAGGTCTGAAACCCGCCGGGCCAGGTTTGACGTGGGGCGACCCGGGGCGTAATGTTCTCCGGGTTGCCCCACTGCCGGACGGCACCACTCGAATTCAGTTCGAGGCGGTAAATCCGGTGAAAGAACTCTGATAGAGTTCGGGAGCGCCGAAAGGCGAAAGCGAATCCGATGAAACAGACTCCGGAAAACGGAGCGGAAAACATCTGATAAGCTGGAAACACGAAAGAGCGAAACGCCCGGAGGGTCCGCTGGAAGGCGGTCCGAAGGAAGTGTCCGTTCCTTGAGAACTCAACAGC
>NZ_JBEYFP010000027.1:0-31055 GCF_040634455.1 Kitasatospora sp. NPDC007106 | reverse complement strand
GTGCCGCGGCGGGGGCCGCGGGCGACAGCGGCGTCGCCGGGGCCGAGGGGACGGCGGACGGGACGGGCGCGGCGGCCGGGACGGCCGGAGCGTGCGGCAGCGGCTCGGTGAGCAGTGCGTTCGGCAGCAGCAGGACCACCCGCACACCGCCGTACGGCGAGGGCGCGGAGCTGAGCGTGACCCGGAACCCGTACTGCTCGGCCAGCCGGCCGACCGCGGCGAGGCCCAGCTGCGGCACCTCGCCGAGCCGGGACACCTCCAGCCCGCCGCCGCCGGCCAACGCCGCGGCGGCCTTCTCCACCGAGCCCTCGGGCATGCCGACACCGGCGTCGTCGATCTCGATCACGGCGCCGTTGTGCACCGGCATCAGCGTGACGAACACCTGGGTGCTGGGCGGCGAGTAGCGGGTGGCGTTGTCCAGCAGCTCGGCGACCGCGTGGATCAGCGCCTCCGCGGCGGCGCCCACCACCGCGGTCTCCAACCGGCTGCGGACGACGACCCGCTGGAACGGCAGGATGCGGGACTGCGCACCGCGGACGACGTCCTCCAGCGCGACCGGCTCGGGCCAGTGCCGGCCGGCCCGGGCCCCGCACAGCACCGCCAGCGTCTGGGCGAGCCGGGCCTGTTGGGCGGCGGCGTGGTCGGCCTTGAGCAGTCCCTCCAGCAGCACCGGGTCGTCGTGGTTGCGCTCCATCTCGTCTAGCCCGGCCTGCTGGTCGTGGGCCATCACCAGGATCCGGCGGGCGACGCTGAGGAAGGCGCGCTGGGTGCCGGCGGTTAGCTCCTGCTCGCGCTGGACGGCCGCGCTCTCGGCGCTGCGCCGGGCCAGCTCACCGGCCAGCCGGCCGCGCAGGGAGTCGAGTTCGTGCTGCTGCTCGTCGAGCCGGCGGCGCAGGGTGCGGGTGACGGCCCGGTACCTCGCGGCGGTCAGGACCGCGGGGACGGCGAGGACAACGGCTGCCGCTGCGCACCACTGAGACATCGTCACGCGGCGAATTCTAGGATGATGATCCTACGTATGTGTGAACAGATCGCCAGAACGGTGATCTGAACGCGTCAATCAAGCGGAATACCGCACGCCGACGCGTCGATCCTCACTGGCCGTCGACCTCGCCGTAGGACTCCTGGGCCCGTGCCGGGACGGGACGCAGCGTGCGCAGCCCGCGCGCCACCGCGAACGCACGGCGCAGCGCGGAGACCGGACCGGTGCCGGGACCGGCCGCCGGCGGGACGAACGGCGGCTCGGCCGGCGGGCGCTGGCCGGGGATGAGCCGGGTGGCGGGCGCGGTGCTGCGGGCCGTCTTGGTCATCTCTCCACGTCCTCCGTGTTCCTGCCGGGTGCCGCCGGACCGGGGCCGGTGCGGGCCGTCCACTTCCAGACCTACCCCGCCGGGCGGCATCCGGTGTCCCGATTCGGTGACGATGCCGTGCCGTCGCGGGCCGGCCGCGGTCACGGGGCGTGCTCCACGGCGATCATCGTGCCCTGGAGCAGCGCGACCTCCTTGCCGGGGACGCCGCCGGTGATCGAACGGACCTCGGCGCCGACCACGGTGACGGTCCGTCCGCTGCGGACGACCGTGCCGGTGGCCCGCAGCCGCTCGCCCACCCCGGGGCTGAGCAGGTTGAGCTTGAACTCCACGCTGAGCACGTCCTTGCCCTCGGGCATCAGGGAGAGGGCGGCCGCCCCGGCCGCCGCGTCGGCGAGCGTGGAGATGGCGCCGGCGTGCACGAAGCCGTTCTGCTGGGTCACCGCGGGCCGCACGGGCAGGTCGAGCACCACCCGGCCGCGGGCCAGCTCGACGATCTCCACCCCCAGGGTCGCCAGCATCGGCTGGCCGTCGAGGTTGCTGCGGAGGCGGTCGGTGAGGGTGTCCATGGCGCGGTCCTGGTGCGGGGGGGGAGTGCCCCAGAACCATCCGCCGCCGACCCGTCCCGCGTCAACCCGGTCGGAGCTGTGCCGCCCGGCACACCGCCCGCCCGGCCCGGCACACCGCCCCGGACAGCACGGAGGCCCGCGCCGGTCGGCGCGGGCCCGTGGGGAGCGGGGGCGGGCGGCGGCGGGCCGCCCGGCTCAGGCGAGGTCGGCGTCCTCGGCGGCCTGCTCGGCGGCGGCGGTGTCCGGGAGCTCGGTGCCGGTGACCGTCCTGGCGTCACCGGTGCGGTGCCGCGGCCCGTCGGCGTGGGCGCTCGGGGCGGTCAGCGAGGCGACGACGCCGACGGCGAGCGAGGCAAAGGCGAGCATGCTGCGCTTCTTCATGCCCTGCACAACGCGCGGGGCGCCGCCGGGTCACGGGCGGTTCAGCGCGGCCAGTCGCGCAGGCCCGCGACCAGCGCCCCGGTGAGCCGCTGCCGGGTGGTCGCGACGTCCTCGGCCAGCCGGAACCCGCCGGCGGTGCTCAGCGAGGCGAAGCCGTGCGCCGCGGCGCGGACCGTCCGGGTGGCGTGGATCAGCTCGGAGCCGGCCAGCCCGTACCCGCGCAGCACCGCCAGGATCACCTCGACCAGCCGGCCGGCCGCCGCTGTCGACGCCGGGTCGTCCTGCGGTGCCTGCGGCAGGGCCGCGTAGCGGGACGGGTACTGCACCGCGTAGTCGACGTAGGCGTCGATCAGCGCCGCGAGCGCCTCGTCGCCGCCGCGGCCGAGCACCGCCCGGGACAGCCGTTCGGTCAGCTCGTCGGTGACCCGGACGGCGATCAGCCGGCGCAGTTCGGCGAGGCCGCCGGTGACGTGCTTGTAGAGCGAGGGGGTGGCCACCCCGGCCCGGCCGGCGACCGCGGCCAGGGTGAGGGCCTCCGGGCCCTGCTCGTCGACGAGTTCCAGCGCGCGGTCGACGACGGCGGCGGGGGTCAGTCCGGCCCGGGGCATCAGGCGACCTCGTTCACTTCGGCCAGGAAGGGCAGCAGGGCGTCGGCGGTGGCCTGCGGGTACCCGGCCATCGGGTAGTGGCCGCCGCCCTCGATGATCACCATACGCCCCCGCAGTGCCGAGGCCTGCCGCTCGGCGAGCGCCGCCGGGTCGGGGAAGTCCGGGTCCCGGCTGCCCATGACGACCAGCGCCGGGCACTGCACGTCCGCGCCCCAGCCGGTCGGCGCGGAGTCGCCGCGGACGTAGCCGCGGACCGCCCGGCGGCGCCCCGGCTGCTTCAGCGCGGCGACCAGCCGGGCCCGCTGGGCATCGAAGTCCGCGGGCCGCGCGGTCGGGAAGTAGAACTTCTGCGCGGCGCCCCACAGCCCGGGGAACCAGGTGACGGCCGGGGCGAGCAGGCCGACCATGGCCTTCTGCAGCAGGTTCGGCGGGAAGTTCTCGAAGAAGGCGTCGACCAGGACGATCCCGGCGACCCGCTCCGGGGCGTCCGCGGCGACCCGGACGACGGTGGCGCCGGTGTACGAGCTGCCCACCAGGACGGCGCGGTCGATGCCCAGGTGGTCGAGCAGGGCGCGGACGTCGCCGGCGATCGCGGTCGGCGAGTAGTCGTCCCACGCGGCCGAGGACTCGCCCATGCCGCGCAGGTCCATGGTGACCACCCGGTGTCCGGCGGCGGTGAGCAGCGGGTGCAGGTGCCGGTAGGCCGACCGCAGGTCGAGCATCCCGGGCAGCAGGACGACGGGGGTGCCCGTGCCCTGCTCGGTGTCGTCGTACGCCAGGCGGCCGCCGGGGACGTCCAGGTGGCGGGTCTGCAGGGCGTGCTGGGTGTCGTTCACGGCCGGCCTCCTTGGCCTCGCTGACGCGGCTGATTGCCCGTAGCCATAAAGCTACGGCTAATAGCCTTAGTCGTCAAGGGCGGCGCGGCGGCTCGTGCCGGCTGCGGTAGCTTTCGGCGACCGCGGGAACCGAGAGACCGGAGGCGTCATGCCCCTCATCACCGTCAAGCAGCTGGCCGGCCGCACCGAGGAGCAGCGCGCCGAGATCGCCCGCGAGCTCACCGCCGCCTACGCCCGGGCGACCGGCATGGACCCGGAGAAGGTCTGGGTCGTCGTCGAGGAGATCCCGGCCGAGAACTGGGCGGCCGGCGGCGAGACCTTCGCCGCCAAGCAGGCCCGGGCCGCCTCCGCCGGCTGACCGCCGCGGGCCGGGCCCGCGGGGGCTCAGAGGTTGTCGGCCCGGAACGGGTCGTGTTCGGCCAGCAGCTTGTCCAGCCTGGCCTGGTCCACCCGGGACACCAGCTCGCCGGCGTCCTGGCGGTCGCGGACCACCTTGGCCAGCGTGAACGAGGACGTGATCACGTACAGCAGGGCGACCGCCAGGAAGGCGCGCATCCAGGCGTCCACCGGGAGGCGGGCGATCCCGATCGCCAGGGCGGCCGTGGCGAGGGCGAAGGACAGGACGGCCTGCACGTAGTAGGCGGCCGTGGTGCGGGACTGCATCGGTGCGCTCATGCCTTGCAGGGTCCCGGAGCGGGCACCGGCCCGCATGAGTACGGATACTCACCCCGAGGGGGGCGATCACCCTCCGTCAGGGGCGGATTCACAATCTATGGCAAATCGCCCATCCTGCGCGTAGCCCTTACGAATCCACCGTCGCAGACGCTTGGAATCAAGGCGTGCCTAGCATTAACGTTTGATAACGCAGCGCGGTCGGCAACGCCGTACCGACACGGCACCGTGCGCGTGTCGCTCAATCCCGCGGCTGCCTTCGCCGGTGGTCACGGGAGCCGGGGAACCACCTTCCTTGGGGTGAATCGGCCGGGCCGGTGGCCCAGCCGTAGGAGACCTTCCTGCTCCGAACCCGTCAGCTAACCCGGTCGGCGAGGGAAGGAAAGGAGTGCGCCCCCGTGGCGTCGACGCACTCGGCGGACTCCACCGCCGCAGCCACCCAGCTCCTCGACCACCCCTGGGAGCAGGCCGACCAGGCCCGCCACCGGATGCCCCGGCAGACCAGGGGCGGCAGCCCGCTGCTGGGCGTCACCGCCACCGTGGCCGCCACCCTCGGCGCCGCCGGCATGACCGCGGCCGCCGCCGGCCCGGCCGCCGCGGCCGAACCCGCCGTGAGCGCGCCCGACCAGGCCGCCGACTCCGCCGACCCGGGCCTCGCCCTCTTCGCCCGCATCCAGCAGCAGGCCGACCACCGCACCGCCGCCGACGAGGCCGCCCGCCTCGCCGCCGCGCAGGAGGCCGAGGCCCGCCGCGCCGCCCAGGCCGCCGTCGAGGCCACCGCCCTCGCCCTGCCGACCACCGGCTACACCCTCGGCGCCCAGTACGGCCCCGGCGGCCACTGGGCCCACCTGCACACCGGCCTCGACTTCCAGGCCGCCACCGGCACCCCGGTCACCGCCGTCGGCAACGGCACCGTCACCTCGGCCGGCTGGGCCGGCTCCTACGGCTACCGGATCGTCGAGACCCTGCCCGACGGCACCGAGGTCTGGTACTGCCACCTCAACCGGCTCGCGGTCACCGACGGCCCGGTCGAGCGCGGCACCGTCCTCGGCACGGTCGGCGCCACCGGCAGCGTCACCACCCCCCGCCTCCACCTCGAGATCCGCCCCGCCGGCGGCGCCCCCGTCGACCCCCTCGGCTGGCTCCGCTCCCACGGCGTCCAGCCCTGAGAAGTCCTTTCCCGGGTGCCCCCGCGCGCCCCTACTGCTCCTCCTGGCGGGCTGCGGCGTAGGCCTCCAGTTCGGCGGTGCCGGGTTCGGGGGCCAGGTCGGGGTAGTCGGTGAGCAGCAGGGCCGGCAGCCCCGGGACGGTCCACTGCCCGCACAGCCACAGCGCGACGTCCGCCACGACCTGCTCGAAGTCCTCGAACTCCCCCCGCAGCTCGTACGGCATCGGCTCGCCCTGCGCGGTCAGCGCCGCCAGGTTCCGGTAGCTGCGCTGCATCAGCCCGTACTCCAGCAGCCGCCGCGCCCCGTCCGTCGCCATGCCGATCGACAGCAGGTGCGCCTCGCCCCAGCCGAGTGCCGCGTCCGCCCCGGTCATCGGGTCCAGTGCGCCGCCGTCGACCAGGGCCGCGTACGCCGCCGCCCGGTCCTCGGGCTCCAGGGCGCGGAAGCCGTCCAGCCAGGCCCGCACCGCGTCGGTGTCCGCGGTGTCCACCCCGTCCGCCCGCAGCAGCAGCGTGTAGAGCCGGGGCCAGGTCAGCAGCTGCGGCCGCCGCAGCAGCGTCCCGAGCAGTTCGCCCTGCCATTCCGCCTCGGCGTGCAGCCGCTCCTGCCGCTTGGCGTTGAGCCGCCGGGCGGCCCGCTGGTGGTCGATCAGCAGCCGGACGGTCTCGCCGTACACGCCGGGGTCGCCCTCCGGCTGGACGTACAGGTGGAGCCGTTCGTGGAGCAGTTGTTCGACCACGGCGGAGCCGAGTTCGGGCCAGCCGTCGTGGAGCGGTGCGCCGCCGAGTTCCAGCAGGGTCAGGACCTGCTGGACGGCCTCCTCCGGTACCGGGGGCAGTGCCTCGGCGTCCGCCCAGGCGAGCAGGGACCCGGCGCGGGTACGGGGGATGAGCTGCAGGTCTTCGTCGTCCACGCCGGTACCGTAGCCGGTGCGGGGTCCGGCGCGCGGCACCCGGGCCCGCCGCGGGCCGGGGGTGCGGCCGGGCCGGCCGGGGTAGGGTCGGCGGCCATGACAGCCGAACAGGTCCGGACGGTCCGCCAGGTCCGCCTGGTGGGACCGCGCCTGGCGATCCGCGAGTTCCGGCTGGACCCGGAGGACGTTCTCGCCCTGCACGCCGTCCTCGGCGACCCGGAGACCGTCCGGCACCTCGGGTACGAGGTGTGCGACGAGGAGGAGTGCGCCGACCAGGTCGAGCTCTCCCTCGACGAGGCCGAGCAGGACCCGCGCACCGTCTACCGGCTCGCCGTCGCCCCGGCCGAGCGGGACGGCGGGACCCCGCCGATCGGCCAGGCCGTCCTCGAACTCGAAGGCACCCGCGCCGCCTCCCTCGGCTGCGTGCTGCGCCGGGACACCTGGGGCAACGGCTACGCGGGCGAAGTCCTCGCGCTGCTCTGCGGGTTCGGCTTCGGGACGCTCGGCCTGCACCGGCTCGCCGCCCGGGTCGACCCGGAGAACGCCGCCTCGGTGCGGGTGCTCACCCGGGCCGGTTTCCGGCCCGAGGGCCGGATCCGGCACGACCGGCTGGTGCGCGGGGCGTGGCGGGACTCGCTGCTGTTCTCGCTGCTGGAGGACGAGTGGGTGCGGCCCGCCGCAGCACGGGGGTGGGGAGAACCCCACCCCTGAGCCGCCGGTGGGCCGGATTACCCCGGGCGCCCCGCTCCGGCACCGTGGAGTCGTCAGTCCGAACGGACACCGAGGGGCCACAGATGACCACCGCACCGCTGCACCAGACCGCCGCGCCGTACCCGGGTGACGCGCCCTACCCGGGCGACGTGCCCGCCGAGCGCCGGCCCGGCTTCCTACGGGCGCCGTTCGCGGCCGCCACCTACCGGGAGGTCGGCTTCGTCCTCACCGGTCTGCCGATCGCGATCGCGGCCTTCGTCGTCGCCGTCGCCCTGTTCTGCACCGGGCTCGGCCTGCTCGTCACCGCACTCGGCCTGCCGGTGCTGGCCCTGCTGCTCGTGCAGGCCCGCGGCTTCGGCGCGCTGGAGCGGCACCGGGCCCGCGTCCTGCTCGGCACGCCGGTCGCCGCGCCCGCGCCCGTCGTCCCGAAGCGCCCCGGCTTCTGGGGCACCGTCACCGCCCGGCTCGCCGACGGCGCGGGCTGGCGTGCGGTGCTGCACCAGGTGCTGATGTTCCCCTGGGCGGTGCTGAGCTTCGCCGTCACCGTGACCTTCCTGGTGACCGGCTGGGTGGTCGCGCTGTACCCGCTCTACCACTGGGTCTTCGCCCGGTACACCGACTGGCCGGGCTACCGGGTGTACGACTTCACCACCGACGCCGGGCGCCACCACGAGTTCTACGTCACCAGCCCGGCCCAGATCGCGGGCGTCTGCGCCCTCGGCATCGTGCTGGTGCTGCTCACCCCGCAGCTGGTCCGCGGGCTCACCGCGGTCAACCGGCTCGCCGCCCGCGGCCTGCTCGGCGGCCGCTGAGCCGACTGCCCCTCAAGGTGCGGCCCCCACGGCCCCCGACAGCCCGGATGCGGGCCGCCGGGGGCCGTGGTCCGATGAGGCCGTACCGCGCCCGGGCCGCCGCCCGGGTGCACCGCCCGTCCGCGAGGGAGCCGCCGTGCTGGTGACGTCCCGTCCGCTCGACGAGTACTGCGCCTCCTTCGGCCTCAGCCGGGCCGTGCTGCGCGGCCTGTCCGGTCCGCTGCTGGACTGCCCCGGCGGCGCCGCCGGGCTCGCCGCCGAGGCCCGCGCGCTCGGCTGCCGGGTGGTCGCCGCCGATCCGCTGTACGCCGTGCCGCCCGCCGTGCTCGCCGACCTGGCCCGCGCCGGCCGGGACGCCATGGCCGCGCAGATGTGCAGCACCCCGCAGCGCTACCCCTCCCCCCGCCACCTCCGGTACGACAAGTACCTGCGCAGCTGGGACCGGGCCCGGGAGCTGTTCACGGCCGACCGGGCCGCCCACCCCCACCGCTACGTGGCCGCCGAACTGCCCCGGCTGCCGTTCGCCGACGGCACCTTCGCCCTCACCCTCAGCTCGTACCTGCTGTTCGCCTACCCGGACCGGTTCGGCCCCGACGAACAGCTGTCGGCGCTGCTCGAACTGGTCCGGGTGACCGATCCGGCCGGCGAGGTCCGCGTCCACCCGCTGCACGACGGGGAGGGCAGGCGCTGCCGGCACCTCGACGGGCTCCGGGCCGAGCTCGGCCGGCACGGGGTGGCCAGCGAGATCACCGTGCGGCGTGCGGCCGGACAGGACCGCCGGGTGCTGCGGCTGCGGTCCGTCCGCCGCCGTCAGGGAGCGGCCGGACCTTCGGGGGCCCGCACCTGAGGCGGGATCGCCGGCACCTCGGCGGTCTGCGGGCCGCCGGCCGTGCCGGTGTCCCGGCCACCGCCGTCCGGGCCGTCCGAACCGCCCCCGCGCCCGTCGCCGTCGGCCGCCGGGGCGGGCATCCGCCGCAGCACCTCGTCGGCGACCGCCCGCCGCCGCGAGTCCGGCGGCACGTTCCGGGTGTTGCGGACCTTGTAGGCGACGGCCGCCCGCAGCGCAGCCCGCTGCTCCGCGGTGAGCTCGGGGCCGCCGAGCATCGCCTTGGCGGCGAGCAGGGCCTGCAGCAGCTCGAAGGGCGACAGGTGCCGGTCGATCGCCGAGACGACGAGGTCCAGGTTCTCCGGGTCGGGATTGCCCTGCAGCAGGGCGAGCGCCTGCACCCGCAGGCCCTCGACGCCGGTCTCGAAGAGGTCCCGCACCTGCCGGGAGCTGAAGTTCAGCGACCGGGCGGCCAGCACCGTCTGGTTCACCGAGTCGGCGAGGGTCTGCCGGTCGGCGGCGGACAGCGCCCGGGCGAGCAGCAGCCGGGTCAGCAGCCAGCCGGCGAGGAAGCCGAGGACGGTGAAGTACACCGAGAGGGCCGCCGCGAAGCCGGCCGCGCCGGGGCCGCCGCCGACCGCCGGGGCGAGCGCCTCGCCGAGCTCCCTCAGCCGCCGCGGCAGGGTGCCGATCTGGGTGAGTCCGGCACCGAGCAGGATCTTGGTCAGCCAGTCGGAGACCTGCTCCAGATTGGTGTTGGGGGCGTAGCTCGCGGTCGAGGTCGCGGACTGGTCGTCCGGATGGGCCGCGGCCCCGCTGGTCAGCAGCTTGGGGATGCCGAAGAGGAAGCCGAGCAGGCCGCCGCCGACCGCGAACGTCGCCGCGACCACCAGGCCGCCGCCGAGCGCCCGCACCCCGTGCTCGCTCGCCAGGGCGTACAGCACCAGGCCGACCAGCCCGGCGCCGACCACCCCGGCCAGCCCGATCCGCACCGCCGGCACCGGCTGTCCGCCGTGCTCCAGCTCCACCCGAGCCACCCCCGCCCCCGGTCCCCTGTGGTCCGCAGTGACTGTAGCGGACCGGCCGGTCACTCCGGGAGGTCACCGCACCCGGCGGGACGGGGCTCCGGGCGGGGGCCCGGACCGGGCCCGGACATGCAGACGGCCCGCGGGCTGCTTCCGCGGCGCCGGTCCTCGAGGGACCGGCGGCCGAGGCACCGGGGACGTACCGGTGAGCCCGCGGGCCGGGTGACTGCTTGGGTCTGCGCCTGCCGCCGGAGGCCCTTGGGGCCCCGCACACTGCACAGGCAGGGGCGGCTCTAGCGAGCAGCCACCTCACGCATCCTGGTGGTACTCAACTCAGGATCACCTCCTTTCAGTGTGCGGCCACCTTAGGCACGCGCTCCGGAGGAGGGCAATGGATTTTCCGGGTACCGCCGGTACCCGGCTGGGCGGACCCGGAGGGGACCGTGCGCGCCCGGGCACCGCCCGGACACGACGAAGGCCCGGCAGAATATCTGCCGGGCCTTCGTGCTACTGAGTAGCGGGGACAGGATTTGAACCTGCGACCTCTGGGTTATGAGCCCAGCGAGCTACCGAGCTGCTCCACCCCGCGTCGGTGAACCCAACACTACGTGACGGACGCGCGGAAGGGAAATCCGTTCCCCGCGGGGGCGCCGTCCACGCCCCCGGTCACTCCGGCAGCGGAGGGCGGGCGGGTTGCCGGGCGCGCCGGGCGCGGGCCCACACCGCCAGGCAGACCAGGGCCGCGAAGGCGGGCACCATGACCAGCCCGTAGATCAGCAGGAAACCGTCCGTTCCCAGACCCGCGGCGCCGTTCCACACCCCGTGCAGGCCGATCGCCGCGGCCAGGCCCACCGGGGCGGCGAGCCGGGAGAGCCAGCGCCGCCCGGTGGTGAGGGTGATCGCCACCCCGAGGCCGGTCAGCGCGGTGAACAGCGGGTGCGCGAAGGGCGACAGCAGCGCCCGCAGCACGAAGGTGTGCACGGTGGAGTCGAAGTCGCGCAGGGTCGGCGGCTCGCCGAGACCGATGGAGTCCAGCCGGGACTGCTGGTCGTCGGTGAAGGCGCGGCCCAGGTAGAGGGCGTTCTCGGTGAAGGCGAAGCCGCAGGCCGTGATCGCGCCGAGGACGAGGCCGGCGGCCAGCGTCCGCGGGCTGGAGCGGGCCCGCGGATGCGCCCGGTCACCCGGCGCGAGCAGCACCGGCGGGCGGAAGTACGGCAGCGGCCGCAGGTGCGGCCGTATCCGCGGCAGCGCGCCGCGCGGGCGGCGCGGCCGGGGGACGGCGGGCACCGGCGCGGGCGGGCCGGCCGTGTGCGACCCCTCCGGGCCGGCCTCGGCGAGCAGCGCACAGCTGTGGTCCTGCCGGCAGCTGGGCCGCCTGCGGACGGGCAGCAGCAGCAGGAGGATCGCGGCGCCCTTGCAGAGCTCCTCGATCAGCGGGGTGGCGACCTCGGCGCCGAGCGTCTCGCCGCGGCTGCTGCCCTGGTGGGCGACCAGGAAGTCGCTGGCCCACCCGTTGGCGAGCAGGGCCACCGTGGTGGCCGCGCAGGCGCCCCAGGCCAGGCAGAAGAGGGTGTGCCGCAGCGGGACGCGCGCGGTCTGGTTGAGCCAGGCCAGCGAGCCCAGCACGAAGGGCAGCGGCAGCAGGGCGAGCCCGAGCCCGACCAGCAGGCCGGTGGTGCCGGTCTGCCGCTGCACCAGGTGCAGGATCAGCACCCCGCTGCCGGCCAGCGCGAACGCGGCCAGCGAGGAGGAGAGCGCCGGGTAGTGCAGTGAGCGGTGCAGGGCCTCCAGCCGCGCCCAGTGCGGCAGCAGGCGGCGGACCGCGCCGGCCCGGGGCCCCGGGATGGTCCGGGTGCCGGCGGGGGTCGCGGGCGGTTCGTCGGCGGCAGTGCGGGCCGTGGTGCTGGGGGACGGGCTGCCGCTGGGCGGACGGCTCACCCGGAAAGCGTAGGCGACGGCTCCGCCGGAGGGGGAGCCCCCGGGACGATCCGTGTGCCCGTCATCACTGCGGGTGACGTACCGTCAGCTCCCGGTGGCGGGGTGCCGCCACCGGGTCCGGCGGGAGTCCGCCGGGCGGATCAGCGGCGCCGGAAGAGCAGGTCGTGCACGACGTGCCCCTTGGCCAGGCCCGCCCGCTCGAACTTCGTCAGCGGCCGCCAGTCCGGGCGCGGCGCGTAACCGGGCACGCTGCCCGCCGGGCGCTCCTCGGGCTCCAGCCAGCCGCTGCCGTCGCCCTCGGGGTGGAGGTTCTCCAGCTCGTCCGAGGCGGAGAGCACGTCCAGCATCTGCTCCGCGTAGTGCTCCCAGTCGGTGGCGCAGTGCACCAGCGCGCCGGGCGCGAGCTTGGGCAGCACCAGCTCCAGGAAGTGCGGCTGGATCAGGCGGCGCTTGTGGTGCTTGGGCTTCGGCCACGGGTCGGCGAAGTAGACCCGCAGACCGGCCAGCGAGGCGTCCGGCAGCATGTCGCGGAGCAGGATCACCGCGTCGCCCGCGGCGAGCCGCACGTTGGGGGAGCCGTCGCGCTCCAGCATCTGCAGCAGGTTGCCGTGGCCGGGCGTGTGCACGTCGGCGGCCAGGATGCCGGACGACGGGTCGGCGGCGGCCATCGCGGCCGTGGTCTCGCCCATACCGAAACCGATCTCCAGGGTGACCGGGAGGTCGCCGAAGAGCGCCGGCAGGTCGAGCGGGGTGCCGTCGATCGCCAGCCCGTACCGCTCCCACAGCCGGTCCAGGGCGTCCGCCTGGGCGTTGGTCATCCGGCCGCGGCGCGGCTGGAAGCTGCGGATGCGCCGCTCCCGGTGCTGGGCCTCGGTGGCCTTGTGCGGGTACATCGGCGCCGGGTACGCGGCCGGGGCGGCGGAGAGCCGGGCGGACGGGGACAGCTCGGGGCTGGGGGCGGTGGCAGTCACAATCGCCCCAGTCTACGAGGGTCCGCCGGCGGCCCGGCGTGGCCCGCGTCTCATCGCCCCGGCCCGGCCGCGTCCCGCCAGGGCGCCCCGCCGCCGGCCTCCAGCGCCGCCAGCGCCCGCCGGGCCACCTCACGGCCGATCGGCAGCGAGGCGGTGGCGGCCGGCGAGGGCGCGTTCAGCACGTGCACCGCCCGGCGGGCGGAGGCCGGGTCGTCCGGGTCGAAGCCAGCGAAGGCGAAGTCGTCCAGCAGCGAGCCGTCCCGGGCCACCGCCTGGGCGCGCACCCCGGCCGCCGCGGGGACGAGGTCCCCGGCGGTCACGGCCGGCAGCAGCCGCTGCACCGCGGCGGTGAACGCCTTCCGCGACAGCGAGCGGTGCAGCTCGCCGAGCTCGTACCGCCAGTGCCGCCGGGCGATCCGCCAGGTGCCGGGGAAGGCCGCCGTCCCCGCGAGGTCGCGCAGCCGCACCGTGCGCCAGTCGTAGCCCTCCCGGGCCAGCGCGGGCACCGCGTTCGGGCCGACGTGCACGTCCCCGTGGACACCCCGCGTGAGGTGCACGCCCAGGAACGGGAAGGCCGGGTCCGGCACCGGGTAGACCAGGCCCCGGACGAGGCCCCGCCGGTGCTCGGCCAGCTCGTAGTACTCGCCGCGGAACGGGACGATCCGCACCCCCGGGTCGTCCCCTGCGAGCCGCGCCACCCGGTCGCCGTGCAGGCCCGCGCAGTTCACCAGCACCCCGCAGCGGACCTCCCCCGCCGAGGTCTGCACCGTCACCCCGTCCGCACGGCGGGCCACCGCGCGCAACTCCGTCCCGGTGTGCAGCACCGCGCCCTTCTCCCCGGCGAGCTCCGCGTACCGGCGGGCCACCGCCGGGAAGTCGCAGATGCCGGTCGTACCGACGTGCAGGCCCGCCACCCCGCGGACCTCCGGCTCGTACCCGGCGATGCCCGCCGCGTCCAGCTCGGCCACCGGGATGCCGTTGGCGCGGCCGCGCTCCGCCAGCGCGGCCAGCCGCGGCAGCTCCTCGGCCGACGTGGCGACGATCAGCTTGCCGGTCACCTCGTGCGGGATGCCCTGCTCGCGGCAGAACTCCACCATCTCCGCGGCGCCGCCGGTCGCGTACCGGGCCTTCAACGAACCCGGCCGGTAGTACACCCCGCTGTGGATCACCCCGCTGTTGCGGCCGGTCTGGTGCGCGGCGAGGGCCTGCTCCTTCTCCAGCACCGCGACCTGCACGCCGGGCTGCGCCCGGGTCAGCGCGTATGCCGTGGACAGGCCGACGATGCCGCCCCCCACCACCAGAACGTCGACGTCGTAGCGCACCTCGGCCCCTTCGCTCGGCTGCCCCCGCCGCAGCGATCGTGCCACGACAGTGGCCCACCGAGAAGGCGGCCGGGGGAACCCCCACGCGCCCCTGTGCGGCGGCTGCCGCTAGTCCTGCTCCCAGGGCCAGTGGGCGTCGCGGCCGGCCTCCAGCAGCGGGATCAGGCGGAAGGCCGCGTCGGTCAGGCCGCCGAAGGTGTGGCGGCGGGCGCCGCCGGAGGGCGCGTGGCCCGCCCGGTAGCCGGCCAGGTTCCAGGTGTAGACCGGGACCTGCGCCGGGACCGCGGCGAGCGGGTCGCCCTGCCAACCGCCGTACGCCTGCTCGTCGGTGACGATCACCACCCGGTCGTGGCCGCGGTAGTGCTGCCGGACGGCCTTGCCGGTCTCGGTGCCACCGAGGTCGGAGAAGCGGTCCAGCACCTTCAGCACCGCGTCGCCGCGCTGCAGCTTGATCCGGCGGCTGGTGGTGCCGAACTCGACCAGGTCGGCGTCGGCCGCGCGCAGCGCCAGCGCCGCGCCGAAGACCGCTGCCGAGTCCGCCCGGTTGAGCTGGGTCTGCGCGCTCGGCCGGTCGAACATGGAGCCGGAGCGGTCGACCAGGACGAGCGTGCGGCCCGGCAGCACCGGGACGTTGGCGAGCGAGTGGCCGAGCGCCGTCTCCAGCGCGTGGCCCCAGCGGAGCGAGGGCGCGTGCCGGTGCGCGGCGAGGTAGCGGAACGGGAACTGCTTGGACCGCTGCACCTCGCCCCGGTCGGAGATCCGCCGCGCGACCTGCTCGGCCACCGCGTCCGACACCCCGGCCTGGTCGAAGTTCCGCAGGTTGCGGACGAGGGCCATCGACCCCATCGAGGGGATGATCGCCTCCCAGACCGCCGCGTCCAGCGGGCCCTGCAGCCAGCCGGCCAGCGCCTCCCAGGTCATGCCGGCCGCGGCCAGCCGCTCCGCGCCGCCGGGGCCGGTGACGACCGCGCGCCGCTGTTCGACCGGCAGCGCGAGCAGTTCGCGGCTGGCGGTCAGCAGGGCGTCGCCGGTCGGCGGGACGGCCTCGTCGGGGCGGTGCCGGCGGTCCAGCGCGTACCGGAACAGCGGGCCCTGCCACGGCTTGTCGGGGTGCGGCGAGGGGTGGGTCAGCTCCAGCACGTCGCCGAACCGGAAGCCCTTGGAGACGGTGTCGTACTTGAGCAGCGCGCGGCCGTTGTACAGCCGCCGCGTGGCGTCGGCGACACCCCGCTTGAGCGGCTTCGGCAGCGCCCGGCCGTACCGGGAGGTCCAGTAGGCGAGCAGCTCGCCGGGCTCGTCGGGGCGCTGCAGCACCGCGTCGACGGCCTGCCGGGAGAACCCGGGCGCCCCGGCGTCGAGCCGGGCGCGGGTGAACTCGGCGGCGCCGACCAGCGAGGCGGTGCGCATCGCGGCGCCGTACCGGAGCCAGCGCAGCAGGCCGAGCGTCCACTCCGGGTCGCTCACCGCGAGGGAGCGGACCAGGGCGGTGTACCGGTCGTCGCGGGCGCCGCCGCGCTCGTAGAAGGTGTCCTGGCCGACCAGGTTGGCGACGGCGAGCAGGAAGAGTTCGGACTTCTCGTCGCGCAGGTGGCCCACGCCGCCGGCGTGGTTGAGGGCGTGCTGCCCGGTCGTGGTCACGGGCGAGGTCGGGCCGGTCTTCGGGCGGCGGATGTTGAAGCGAGACATGGTGGTTCCCCCTGCGGGGAGGCACGGCGCGGCGCGGGGCGTCCGAGATCACGGTGACGGCAGCGGCGACCGGGCTTCACAGCACCAGGAGGCGCTCCACTGGAAGGAGCCGCGGCCTGCGCACCGGACGCCCCGGCGCGACGCCTCCCGAGATCAAAAGTGGGTGCCGGCTCATTTCTTGGAGGAAGTAACCGGTCCTGCGCACCGGGAGGTGGCAGTCGTATGCACGTGTAGGTGTCCAGAGAACAGAAGCGGCTGAGGTGACGTGTGCTGCTCTACCGACTGAGCTACACCGGCCCGAAGCCGATGACGGGACTCGAACCCGCGACCTGCCCATTAACAGTGGAAGTAACCTCTGCCTGCGCACCTGGACGAGGAAGACGTTAGCCACCGGGCGGCCCGGGGTGCATCTGAATATCCGCGTCGGCCTTCAGGTCGAGGCGGTCAGCACCAGCCGCGCCCGCTCCGTCAGCTCCCGCACCCGGCGCTCGTCCTGGTACGGCTCCAGGCGGCGCAGCAGTTCCAGGACGTACTCCCGGCTGCGCTGCGAGGAGATCCGCCCGGCCACGTCCACCGCGCGTTCGCCGGCCGCCACCGCGGCGTCCAGGTCTCCCGCCTCGGCCTCGGCCATCGCGGAGACCACCAGCCGCAGCGCGTGCGAACGCACGTAGCCCTCGGTCGGCCGGGCCAGCGCCTCCCGGGTGAACTGCCGCACCTTGGACGGCATCCCGAGGTCGCGGAAGCACTCCGCGGCGTCCGCGGCCAGCCGGTCGTAGGTGTAGAAGTCGATCCAGGTCGGGTCGGCGTCCCCGGGCCGCGAGCGGTCCAGCGCCCCCTCCGCGGCGACCAGGGCCGTCGCGCAGGCCGCCGCGTTGCCGGCCCTGGCCTGCGCCCGGGCCTCCACCAGGTGGAAGAAGCTCATCGTGCGGGCCGTCGCCAGCCCCCGGTTGCGTTCCAGCGCGGCCTGCGCGAGGTCAACCGCCTCCTCGGGGAAGTTCCGGTACACCGCCTGCAGGCTCATCGACGCCAGCACGTACCCGCCGAGCGGTACGTCCCCGGCCGCCCGGGCCAGGCGCAGGGCCTGGATGTAGTACCGCTGCGCGGCCTCGTGCTGGCCGGTGTCGAAGGCCATCCAGCCGGCCAGTCGGGTCAGTTCGGCCGTGGCGCCGAACAGTGCCCGGCCCACCGCGTCGCTGTACGAGCCGAGCAGTAGCGGGGCCGCCTCCACCCGCAGGCACTCCGGCACCATGGACGAACGCCAGTCCCCGCCGCCGTACTTGGAGTCCCAGCGGCGGGCCTCCTGGGCGGCCTCGCGGAGCTTCGCCGCGTCCGAGTGGCCCACCCGGTGGCCGGAGCGGTCCGGTGCCGCGGCCTCACGGGCGACCGAGCCGTCCGCCGGGGTGATCAGCCAGCGGGAGACCGGCGTCGCGTACGCCGAGACGGAGAAGGTGCCGGCCAGGCTGTCGCTCCACCGGCCGCCGCCGGGGCCTCTGCGCAGGTCCAGGTCGACCCGCCACAGCTCGGTCGCCGAACGGACGGCCTCCGGCACCTCGCGCGGGAACTCCAGGCCGAGTTCGGGGGTCGGCTGGGTGTCGCCGAGACCGATCTCCTCCAGCGGCACCGGGCGGCCCAGCTTGCTGCCGAGCGCGGTCGCGATCAGGTGCGGCACCGGCCGCTGCGGCACCATGCCCTTGGTGACCCACCGCGCCACCGAGGTCTTGTCGTAGCGCAGCGTCAGACCGCGCTGCGCGCCGAGGTCGTTGACCCGGCGGGCCAGGCCGGCGTTGCTGATCTGGGCGAGGGACAGGAGTGCGCCGAGCCGTTCGTTCGGCCCTCGTGAACTGGCGGTCATGGTGGCGGTGGCACCCCCTGGCGAGGTCCTGCGCGGAGGGTGGCGCGCGTATTGCGGCCACCCGCTGCACCTAGCGTAGTCGGACGGGTTCCGAGGGTTAAGAGGCCGCATTCCGGATGGCGGGATCGCGCGCACCAACGGCCTGTCGGCGACGGTCCGTCCGCCCCGCCGCGGAACGGCCCGCTCCGCCGTGCTCCGGGCCGGACTCCCGTGCTCCGGTGCCGTGCCGACGTGCGCCCGCCCGTGCCCCCTGGTCGCAGCGGCAGGTGGGCGATTCGCTGGAGCCCGTGGATCGGCCCGCCGTCGAGGACCCGGCGGGCCGGGGGAGACCGCTGCCGCCATCCCCGCGGGCAGCGGTGGGTCCGGGAGGGCATGCGGATGCCCTCCCGGGCAGTGCGACGCCTTTCGGCCATTCGGCGATGTCCATGCCACGAGGCGACAGGGGACGGCCCGGGCCACGGAGGGGGCGGCCCGGTCCCGCCCGTGGGGCACCCCGCCGCTCGGCCGGCCCGTCCGCCGGCCGAGCCGCGCCACCCCGCGGCCGCCGTCCCCGCGCCGCCGTCCGGGCGCCGCCGGTTCGTCGCCGCCGTCCGCTGCCCTGCCGCGCCGGCCTCCCGCGCCGCCTTGCCGCGCCCCGCGGACCCTCCCCGCCGTGCCGGTGACGCACCCCGCCCCGCGTGCCGCTCCGCCGTGCGCCCGGCGTGATCCACTGCTGCAACTCGGGTCACACGCCGCACAACCGGTGGCACGATGTCTCCTGCGGCGCACCGCCCTTCCGGACACCCCGTGCGCCCGACCCCTCGTCAGGCGGAGGCGCGATGCGGTGGCTCACCGGCTGGAGCGGAGAGCCCCACGGCGCGGGCGGCCCCTCCCCGAACGGCGTCCGCCCGCTGGCCGGCGCCGTGCTGTGGACCGGCCCCAACCCGCTCTGGGCGGTCGGCGACTGGCGGCCCGACGAGATCCGGCTCGTCAGCCTGCGCCCCGGCGCCGACCCCGTCGTCACCTCCGGCCCGCCCCGCCCCGGCCACCCCGAACCCGAGGACACCCCCGCGACCACCCGGCTCGCCGTCCTCGGGCGGTGCGGCGCCACCGACGCCGAACTCGCCGCCGGCCTCGCCGCCGCCCGCGGCGGCGCCGTCCGCCACCTCACCCGCTGGCCCGGCAGCTACACCGCCGTCCTGCGCAGCGGCACCCGCTCCACCGTGCTGCTCACCGACCTCGCCGGTGCCCAGCCCGTCTTCCACACCCCCTGGCGCGGCGGCACCGCCTACGCCACCGCCGCCCTCCCGCTCGCCGACCTGATCGGCGCCCCGGTCGACACCGGCCACCTCGCCGCCCTGCTCGCCTGCCCTGAGTCCCCCGAGGCGCTCGGCAACGGCACCCCGTACGCCGGAGTGCTGCGGGTGCCGCCCGGCCACTCCCTCGGCATCCGCGGCGGACGTCCCTACCTCGCCGGGTACGAGCCGGAGCCCGGACCCGGCCGCCGCGAGGACGCCCCCGCCGTCCGCGAACTCACCCGCGCCCTGCTGGAGGCCGTCCGCTGCCGGGTCCGCACCACCGCCGCCGGCACCCCCGACCCGCAGGGCGACCCGGAGCGGCCCCGGCTCGGCGTCGACCTCTCGTACGGCACCGCCTCCGCGACCGTCGCCCTGCTCGCCGCCGCCGTCCCGCTCGCCCCGGGCCCCGGCCGCGCGCCCGCCCGCACCCCCGCCGCCCCCGCGCGCACCGGCGCCGTCAAGGGGTCCTGGGCCCGCCGGACCAGCACCGAACCCGCCGAGGAGAACGGCGAGGCCCTCACCGCCGTCACCCACGGCGACGAGGACCGGCTGGCCCTCGCCGTCGACGCCCCCCGGCTGCGCCACGTCGTCGTCCCGCCCGGCCTGCCCTACACCGGCCTCGGCGACGACCCGCTCGCCGGCCCGCTCACCGACGAACCCGGCCCCGCCCTCACCGCCGCCGCCCGGCTCGCCGCCCGCTTCCGGGCCGGCGGCACCGACCACCTCACCGGCTACGGCGCCCGCCAGGTCCTGGACGGCCACCCCGCCCGGCTCGCCGACCTCGTCCGCACCGGCCGCGCCCGCGAACTCCTTGCCCCCGTCGCCGCGTTGGCCGGCGCGGACCGGGCCACCGCAGGCGCCCTCACCGGCACCGTCCGCACCCCGGTCACCGTGCTGCGCGCCGCCCACCGGCTCGCCCGCGCCGACTACGCCGACGCGCTCGACGACCTCGCCGTCCGCCTGACCGTCCGCCACTTCGTCGAACCGGCCGGCACCGCCGGCGCCAGCTCCGCCGCCGACCTCGCCTGGAACGTCCCCGGCCCCGCCGCCCGCTGGCTCTCCGACGAGGCGCTCACCACCGTCGCCCAGCGGCTGCGGATCGCCGCCCGAGGCCCCGTCCCGGTCGAACACCCCGGCGCCCGCCGGGCCCGGCTCGCCCTCCACCGGCACGCCACCGCCTACCGCACCCTCGTCCAGGCCGCCGAACAGCGCGGCCAGCGCCTGCACGCCCCGTTCCTCGACAACCAGGTCGTCCGCGCCGCCCGCCTGCTGCCCGACGACACCCGGCTGCAGCCCGGCGCCCGGCCCGCCCTGCTCCGCTCGATCCTCACCGGCGCCGGACGGACCGACCTCCCCGCCGACTGGGGCCGCACCCCGCGCCCCGACCGTGCCGACGAGGCCAGGGCCGGACTGCGCCTCGCCGCGGACGGCCTCGCCGAACTCTTCCACCGCCCGCTGCTCGCCGACGCCGGGCTGATCGACCTGTCCGCCGTCCGGCAGACCCTCGCCTCGGCCGCCGAACCCGGCCGCGACCTGCCGCCCGGCACCCTGGCGGGCCTCGCCGACCTGGTCGCCACCGAACTCTGGCTGCGCCGGATCGCCGCCCGCCGGCACGGCTCCTGCTGGACGGGCCTGCCGCCGGTCGAACGGAAGGCCCTGGCCGGACGGCCGGCCTGAGAGGTCGGCCTGAGAGGTCGGCCGGAGGGGCCACCCGAGGGGTCGGACGGTCCGGCCCGGGGGTGCGGCCGGAGGATGCGGGCACGCCGGTACGGGTGAGGGCTCGCACGGCCTGCCGGGGCCGCCCCGGCGCGTCCGTTCCGTCCGCGGGGCGGCCGACCCGGCATCATGACCGGGTGGCTGCCGCGATGGTCCCCCTGCCCGTGCTCGACGAGCCGCCCCCGGCGGCCCGGCCCGGCATCCTCGCCGCCTGTGACGGCTCCGACGGCTCGCTGTGGGCGCTGGACCGGGCGATGACCGAGGCCGAGCTGTTCGGCCTGCCGCTGTACGTCCTGGCGGTGGTCAACCCCTCACCGGCCGGTTACCCGCCGGGCATGGTGGAACTCGTCCAGCCGTCCATCGAACTGCTGGCCGGCAGCATGGCGGACGGGCTGCGCCGTGCGGTGGACACCGTCCAGGCGGCCCGGCCCCGGCCGTACGGCGGGGAGCTCTCGCTGCACGTGGTGCTCGGCAGCGTCATCGAGGTGGTGCTCGCCGCCACCGCCGGCCAGCACACGCTGGTCATCGGCACCCGCGGCAACGGGGGCTTCAGCCGGCTGCTGCTCGGCTCGGTGAGCACCGCCGCGGTCCACCACGCGAACTGCCCGGTGCTGGTGGTGCCCGCCCCGCCGGCGGGCTGAGCCTGCGCACCGCCCCGACGGCCCGTCAGCCGGTGGCCGAGCCCGTGGCCGAGCCGGCGGCCGGCAGTCGGCGGGCCGGCAGTCGTCGGTCCGTCAGTCGGCCGGCCGGTCCGTCAGCCGGGCGGCCGCGGCGCGCTGCCGGGCCGTGCTGCCGGTGAGGAACCGCGCGACGACCTCCAGCTCCTCGGTGCTGAACTCGTCGCAGAGCTCGCCGACCTCGCGCCCCCAGTCCTCGAACAGCTCGGCCAGCCGCCCGATCGCCTCCGGGCGGTGCTCCACCAGGACGCGGCGCCGGTCGGTCGGATGCTGCACCCGGCGGACGAAGCCCTTGCGCTCCAGCCGGTCCACCAGACCGGTCACCGAGGCCGGCGCCAGCCCGGACCGCTCGGCGAGCTCCTTCGCGGTGAGCGGGCCGCTGCGCTGGAGCAGGTCCAGGGTCTTCGACTCGGTGGCGCCCAGACCGGCCTTCTCGGCGATCGCGGAGTGGAACATCACCGTCACCGCACTCGACTCGCGGCCGGCCTCGTAGATCCGCGCCAGCACCACGTCGCGGTGGTGGTCGGCGCCGGGAGCGGGGTGTGCCGCGGTGGCGGGGCGCTGCTGCTCGGGCATGGAACCAGCCTAGCGGAGTCCTTCGACGGGACGAATATTTAGTTAGAGCGAACGAAAGGCTTGTGGTGCGGCCGCGGCCTGTGCAAGTCTTTCGTTCTGGCGAACGAAATAACTCCCGCGCAGACCACCCGAGCCCCGGCCCTGCGCCCCCGAACTCCTGGAGGGCAGGAGAGATGACCGCACTCGCACCCACGGCCGACAGTCCCCCGGCCGTGCCGCACCCCCGCCGCTGGGCCGCCGCGGCCGTGATGATGACCGCCGCCCTGATGGACCTGCTGGACGTGACCATCGTGAACGTCGCGATCCCGTCCGTCGGCCGGGACCTGCACGCCTCCGAGGCCGAACTGCAGTGGCTGGTCTCCGCTTACCTGCTGGGCTTCGCCGCCACCCTGGTGGTGGCCGGCCACCTCGGCGACCGGTACGGGCGGAAGGCGCTCTTCCTGGCCGGCACCGCCGCGTTCGGACTGGCCAGCCTCGCCTGCGGCCTCGCCCAGGGCCCGGGCCAGCTGATCGCCGCCCGCGCCGTGCAGGGCGTGGCCGCCGCCGTCCTGACCCCGCAGGTGATCGGCTCGTTCCGGACGCTCTTCCACGGCAAGGAGCGCGGCGCCGCCTTCGGCATGTACGGCGCGGTCGCCGGCTTCGCCTCCGGGATCGGCCTGCTGCTCGGCGGCGTGCTGACCGACGCCGACCTGTTCGGCCTCGGCTGGCGGACGGTCTTCCTGGTGAACGTGCCGATCGCCGCGGTCTGCCTGGCGGCGGGGGCGGTGCTGGTCCCCGCCGACCGGGAGCGTTCGACCGGCCGGCCCGACCTGGTGGGCAGCCTGGTCCTGGCGGCCGGCCTGGTCGCCGTGGTGCTGCCGCTCGTCCAGGGCCGCAGCAACGGCTGGCCGCTCTGGGGCTGGTTCTGCCTGGCCGCCGGCGTCGCCGCGGTGGCGGGACCGGCACTGGCCCAGTCCCGTCGGGGCGGCGGCACGGTGCCGCTGCTGCCCGCACGGGCGTTCCGGCTGAAGGCGTTCTCGGTGGGCCTGCTGGTGCAGCTGCTGTTCTCGGTCGCCATGCAGGGCTTCTTCCTGGTCTTCGCGATCTGGCTGCAGGGCGGCCAGGGCTACACGCCGCTGCAGGCCGGCCTGGTCACCGCCGCCTTCTCGGTCGGCGGCTTCCTCACCGCGCCGGTCGCCGACGGCCTCGCCGTCCGGTACGGGCGGCTGGTGCTGCTGGCCGGAGCCGTCCTGATGGCCGCCAGCTGCGCCTGGATCGGGCACGCGGTGTCCGGTGCGGCCGCCGCGCACACCGGCGCCTGGCCGCTCGTCCCCGGCCTGCTGGTGGCCGGCGCGGGCCTCGGCTTCCTGGTGGTGCCCCTGGTCAACGTGGTGCTGTCGGCGGTGCCCGCCGACACCGCCGGCGGCGCGTCCGGCATCTTCTCCACCGCCCAGCAGTTCGGCGGGGCACTCGGCGTCGCCACCCTCGCCACGCTGTTCTTCCAGCACACCGCCGACGGCCCCGGCCCGGCGATGACGACGGTGCTGCCCTGGGTGGTGGGGGTGTTCGCGGCCACCGGCCTGCTCTGCCTCGCCCTGCCGCGCACCGTCCTGGCCTCGCACGACGGCTGACCCGGGAGCGGCCCGCCGACCCGTGGGACGCCGGACGGGAACACGGGACGGGAATGCCGAACGGACGGTTGACCGTTCAACCTGGCGGGTGGGCCCCGCACGGCCGCCCACCACCCCGCCCCCGAACAGGAGCCGTACCCCCATGAAGGTCGAGATCTACTCCGACATCGCCTGCCCCTGGTGCTACATCGGCAAGCGCCGCTTCGAGCAGGCGCTGGACCGCTTCCCGGGCAAGGACGGCGTCGAGGTGGTCTACCGGCCCTACCAGCTGGTGCCCGACGCCCCCGAGCAGGCCAGCCCGCACCGCGCCTGGCTCGCCGAGCGGTACGGCCCGCAGTCCGTCGCCATGGACGCCCGGGTCACCGAGCTCGGCGCCGCCGAGGGCATCGCCTACGACTTCGACGCCGCCCTGCACGCCAACACCTTCCTCGGCCACCGCCTGCTCCACCTCGCCGAGACCGAGTACGGCGCCGCCGTCCAGGCCGACGTCAAGGAGCGGCTGCTCAAGGCGCACTTCAGCGACGGCGTCGACGTCGGCGACCGGACGGCCCTCACCGCGATCGCCGTCGCCGCCGGCATGGACGGCGAACGGGTCACCGGCTACCTCGCGGGCGAGGAGGGCGCCGACGAGGTCCGCGACCAGCTCGACCGGGCCCGCTCGCTCGGCATCACCGCCGTGCCGACCTTCGTCTTCGAGGGCCGCTGGGCCGTGCAGGGCGGCCAGGAGGCGGACACCTTCCTGCGCGTCCTGCAGCAGGTCGCCGAGGAGACCGGCGCGCTCGTCCCCGCACCCGGCACCGGGCCCGACGACTCCGCCGCCTGCGCGGACGGCAGCTGCGCCGTCTGACGACGGCACCGGCTCGGCACCCCCACGGCACCTCCGCGACCCACCCGCAGCGCCCGGCCCTCCCTCGGCGGACGGTCGGGCGCCCGCGTCCGGCGGGCCCTCGGCCGGCGGGCCGTCAGCAGGTGAGCCGGGCGTCCGCCCAGTCGGCGACGTCCAACAGCGCCCAGCCGCCGTCCGCCCGCTCCGCGACCAGCCGGATCGAGCGCTGACCCGCCAGCGGCGCGTGCACCCGCACCGGGCGGTCGCCCGCCCGCACCGGGCCGGAGCGCCACAGCACCGAACCGTCCTCGCCCAGCACGGCGAACACCACGCTGCCGCGCCCGACCGCCAGGTCGTCCGGCCCCACCACCGCGTCGAACGCGGTGCAGCTGCGGTTCAGGTCCACCACCACCCGGGACGGCACGTGCACGCTCAGCGCGTGCCTGTACCACTGCCCGGCCATCCACAGCCCCGGCCGCCTCGCCAGCGAGCCGCCGCCGCGCCGGATCGCCGGCCGGCCCTCGTCCTCCGCGTCCCGGCGCCCGGAGCCGGCGAACGGCAGGTCGTCCAGCCAGAACGCGGTGGGCGGCGGCGCGGGCGTCGCGGTCGGGGTCGGCGTCGGAACGGGCGTCGGATCCGGGGACGGCGGCTCGGGAGCCGGGGTCGACGGCTCCTGGGTCCGCACCGGGGACGGCGGCTCCTCCGTCGCCGAACCCGTCGGCGACGGAACGACCGGCGCGGCGAGCGGCGAACGCCGCGGCGGAGCCGGCGGCACCACCGGCGACGGGCTTTCGGACGGCACCGGCAACGGCGACTCCACCACCGGGGGATGCGCCGACGACACCACGGCCGCCCGCGGCGCAGCCTCCGGCGGTACGTCCGCCGGACCGCTCAACGCCCAGGCCGCTACCGCCGCCGCGGCCAGGGCCACACTCGCGGCGATCCCGGCCTTGGCCGCGACCCCCAGCCCCTCACCGGCGGCCGCCCCGATCGCACCGCCCGAACCACCCGCCGAGGCACCGCCCGCCGCGGCCGCCCCGGACACGGCCGTCCCACCGGACGTCGCCGCACCGGCGGCACCCACTGCCCCGGCCACCGCGGCACCGCCGAGCACCGCCCCGGCCGCGGCCGCCTTCGCGATCGCCCCGGTGCCGACCCACAGCAGTACGCCCCCGGGCAGCACCGCCCGCAGGCTGTGGTTGATGTCCGTGAGCTCCACGCAGGCCGCCGTGCAGCGGGCGCACCCCTGCACGTGCCGGCCGACCTCCGCCGAGGCCCGCTTGCGCAGCGACCCGCGCGCGTACGCCCCGAGCCGGTTGGCGTACGCCGCGCAGCCCTGCTCCTGGCTGCCCGACACGTGCGCCTGCAGGAAGGCCGCGGCCAGCCGGTCCCGCGCCCGGTGCGCCTGCACCGCGGTCGCGTTCGCCGTCTTGCCGAGCATCACCGCGACCGCCTTCGGCGACTCCCGCTCGACCTCGGTGTGCCACAGCACCACCCGGTCGTCCTCCGGCAGCCCGGCGTACGCCCGCATCACCATCCGCTGGTCGGCCAGCGCCATCGCCCAGGCGTCCGCACCCGGGTCCGCCAGGTCGTACTCGATCGCCGCGCCCGCCGTACCCTGTGCGAACGACCCGAAGTCGTCGACCAGTTGCTCGCGCCGCTCGGTCCGCGCCCAGGCCGCCGCCACGTTGCGCACCGCCGTCAGCAGGTAGGCGCGCACCGCGAACTCCGGCCCGCGCCCCGCCTTCAGCGCCTGCAGCGTACGGGCGAACACCTCGCCCGCCAGGTCCTCCGCGGTGAAGCTGTCCCGGCAGCACGTCCGCGCATAGCGGCGCACCGCCTCCGCGTGCCGCCGGTAGACCTCCTCGTACGCGGAGTCGTCCCCGGCCCGCACCCGTGCCGTCAACTCGGCGTCCGACGGCGGACGTTCACCGTCCACCGGATCGGCCGGCGCCGGCACCACGGCCCGCGCCGGCGGCTCCTCGCCGATGAAGGCCTCCGGCGTCACACCGCCCAGACCGGCCGCGGCCTGGCCCGGCACCCGGCCGGCCAGCGACTCCCGCAGCGGCGCACCCGCCTGGTCCGGCACCTGGCCGGACGGGCCCGCACCGGACCCCGGCTCACCGAGCTCCTCGGCGCTCACCGCCGCACCCCGGCAGCCGCATCCGCCGCCGCACCGGCCGCCGGACACGCGGCCACGGCGGCCGCGCGGCCGCAGCGAGCTGCAGGAACACCGCGCAACGGGACAATGGCTCCAAGCACGGGCAAAGGATTGCATAGCACAGCGCCGGCCGGAAGCCGGACCTGCCGCGACCCACTCGTACGGGCACCGCGGACGACACCCCGGCCGCCCCAACTCCCTTGCTCAGCGCGACTGCAGACCCTGCAACAGGATCTGCAGCAGCCGCTGCGCCGGAGCGTCACCGGGTTGACCCTCCGTCGGTTCCACTCCGTCCGGGAGCGCCGTGAGGGCGTGCACCGGGACGGCCGCCGTCAGCACCAGCACCACGTCCGAGACCGTCACCCCGGGACGCAGCTCGCCCGCCGCGGCCGCCCGCGCCACCAGCGCCGCCACCAACTGCAGCAGCAGCCGCGGATCGGCGTCCGCCGCACCCGGCCCGGCAGCGCCCGACGGCTCCGCCTCAGCTTCCGGCCCGCGAGGCTCCGACCCGCGAGGCTCCGGCACCCGGCCGAGCTCCGCCGCGTACCGGAACGCCTCCGGCGGCAACAGCCGACCCGCACCCGACGCGACCGCCCGGCCCAGGAAACCCGCCAGCGACTCCCACGCCGCGCCGCCGCCGTACAGCGACTCGCGGGCCTGCGCCGTCAGCCAGGCGACCTCCTCCGCGGCGATCCGGCGGACCAGCACCTCCTTGCTGGGGAAGCGCCGGTACACCGTGCCGACGCCGACGCCGGCCCGGCGGGCCACCTCCTCCATCGGCGCGTCGTAGCCCAGCTCGCCGAACACCTGCCGGGCCGCACGCAGCACGCTCTCCAGATTGCGCCGCGCATCCACCCGCAGCCGACCCGGCCGACCCGTCCCCGGGCCGGCCACCACCAGCTCCGAGCCGACCGGCCCGCGCTGCTCCGGTACCGAGCCGTGGCCCGCCCCGATCCGTCCGTGCACCGGCGACACCACGCCGCCGGCCGGACGCTCCTGATCCGTCACTTCAACCCTCCCCCGCGGACACCGACGGCGCCCGCCCGAACCTTCCGCACCCCCCGGTGCGGCCCCAAGCCGTCCGCCACTCAACAGGTGCGGACTAACCCTTCCCCAGTTCCCCGCCGACCAGTCGGCCGCCGGGTCGATCGACCCCGACCTTGACGGGACACAATCCGACCATAGTTCAGGCGAGTTCGTGGCAGAAGCGGACCTCCCACCACCGGTCGCCCCCGGACCGGTAACCGCCGTCCTGCCACCGGCCGTCCCGACACCCGCCCCGGGCGGCAACCTCCGCCACATCCGACCCACTCGATCACGTTCGCCCTGTGGACAAACGCACCCCGCGCATTGCCTCATTGGAGGGCGTCCCGGCGGGACGTGAATCAGGTCACACGGCCCACGGACGGCAGGGGGTGCCCCATCAGGATTCTCATCGTCGGCGGCGGATGCGCCGGCATGGCCGCGGCCCTCGTACTGCAACAGGCGCTCGCCCCCCGACTGCGCACCGGGGACGCAGAGATCACCGTGGTCGAGCCCCAGCCCTACCTCACCTACCACCCGCTGCTCGCCGAGGTCGCCGCCGGCAGCATCGACCCCCGCCACGTCGTCGTGCCCCTGCGCAAGGTCCTCCCGCACTGCCGCGTGCTCACCGCCCGGATCACCCGGATCGACCACGCAGGCCGGACCGCCCAGGTTGACACCGCCCCCCGCGGGGCCGCCGCCGAACCCGCGGAACTCGCCTACGACCACCTGATCCTGACCCCGGGCTCGGTCTCCAGGACCGACCCCGTCCCCGGCCTCGCCGACCACGGACTCGGCTTCGGCAGCGTCGGCGAGGCGGTCGCCCTCCGCAACCACGTCCTCGAACAGCTCGACCTCGCATCCTCCACCCGTGACCCGGAACTCCGCCAGGCCGCGCTGACCTTCCTCTTCGTCGGCGCCGGCTACGCGGGCGTCGGCGCCCTCGCCGAACTGGAGGACATGGCCCGCTACGCCGTCCGCGGCTACCACAACCTCACCGCCGACGACCTGCGCTGGGTGCTCGTCGAGGCCACCGACCGGATCCTCCCCCAGGAGAGCGCCGACCTCGCCGCCCACACCCTCGCCGAACTGCGCGAACGCAGCATCGACGTGCACCTCGGCACCACCCTGGAGTCCGCCGCCGACCGGGTCATGGCCCTCTCCGACGGCAGCCGCTTCGCCGCCCGCACCCTCGTCTGGACGGCCGGCGTCCGGCCCGCCCCGCTGCTCCGCGACACCGACCTCCCGCTCGACCCCACCGGGCGGGTCCGCTGCCTGCCCACCCTCCAGGTCCGCGAACCCGGCGGCACCCCGCTCGCCGGCGCCTGGGCCGCCGGTGACTGCGCGGCCGTTCCCGACCCGGCGGCCGACGGTGCGCTGTGCGCCCCCAATGCCCAGCACGCGCTGGCGCAGGCCCGGCTCCTCGCCGAGAACCTGCTGGCCGACCTCGACCACGGCGCCCTGGCCGCCTACCGACCCGAGCGCATCCACTGCTCCACCTCGCTCGGACTGGGCCGCGCCGTCGCCCACACCCGGCGGGGCCGCCTCACCGGCCGCCGGGCCTGGTGGCTGCACCGGGCCCGCCACCTGCGGCGACTGCCCAGCCTCGACCGCCGGGTCCGGGTCTTCACCGACTGGCTGCTCGGCGGGCTCTTCAGCCGCGAGGTCGTCTCGCTCGGCACCGTGGAGCACCCGCGCGCGGAGTTCGAGTCGGGCTTCCTTGAGCGCCCCTAGCGCCCCCGCGTACGCCGGTCTGTAGCGAATGCGCCGGACCGGCGATACGACTTCCGAAACGACACCTCCGCCTGACAGGATCTGCCCAGCCGATCATCACGGCCCGTGCTGCCCCGAGCACATCATGTGATGACCCTTCAGAAACCGCCCAACCCCCACACCCGAGGAAGCGGCAGACGTTGAACCTCATGCGCTGGAGCGCCCGGCTCACCGGAGCCCCGAGGCGCACCGCTCCGTCCGCCCCGTCCTCGACGGCCACCGAATCCCTGCCCCTGCCCGGCCCCCGCGACCCGGAGACCGCGGCCGCCGCCCTCGACCACCGCGAGATCCACGAGCTCTACGAGCTGCGCGGCGTCCTCGACCGGCTGCCCGCCCCCGTCGCCGTCACCTACGGCCCGCTCCACCAGCTCGGGTACGCGAACAACGCCTACCGCGAGCTCTTCGGCGAACGGACCGCCGGCCTGCCCGCCGCCGACGGCCTCCCCGAGCTCGCCGCCCTCGGCGTCCTCCCCCTCATGGACCAGGCCCTGCGCGGCGGCCGACCCCGCAGCGTCAAGGCGCGCTGCATCCTCGGGCCGGCCGGCAGCCGCTACTACAACGTCTCCTGCGTCCCGCTCGCCCCCGCCGACCCGCCGCTCGACACGCTCGCCCCCCGGCCCGGTCCGCGCCCGCCCGCCGGCCTCCTCATCTACGCCGCCGAGGTCACCGACCAGGTCCAGGCCGCCACCCGGGTCCGCGAGGCCGAGCGGCGCCAGCGCGAGGCCGCCGTCACCCTGCAGCGCAGCCTCCTCCCGCAGAAGCTCGAACAGCCCGCCGACCTCCGGGTCGCCGCCACCTACCAGCCCGGCGGCGCCGACGCCGCGGTCGGCGGCGACTGGTACGACGTCATCCGCCTCGGTGCCGGCCGCACCGCCCTGGTCATCGGCGACGTGATGGGCCGCGGCCTGCGGGCCGCCGCCGTCATGGGCCAGCTCCGCACCGCCGTCCGCGCCTACGCCCGGCTCGACCTCCCTCCGCACGAGGTGATGGGCCTGCTCGACGGCCTCGCCATGGAGATCGACGCCAACCAGATCGCCACCTGCACCTACGCGGTCTGGGACCCGGCCCCCGGCACCCTGGAGTACGCCTCCGCCGGCCACCTGCCGCTGCTGCTGCGCTGCCCCGACGGCAGCGTCCTGCAGGGCGAGGAGCAGAACGGCCCCCCGCTCGGCACCGGCAGCGGCAGCCACGTCTCCCACACCCTCAAGCTGCTGCCCGGCACCACCGGTGTCCTCTACACCGACGGCCTGGTCGAACGCCGCGACGAGGACATCGACCACGGGCTCGACCTGCTCGCCCGCACCCTCGCCGGCGCCGCGGGCGGCCCGGAGGTCGTCTGTGCCCGCCTGCTGCGGGCGATGGGCGTCACCGCGGAGCACGACGACGACGTGGCCGTGCTGGCCTTCCAGCTGCCACTTGAACCCGACGGATCCGACGTGTAATGTTCTCCGAGTTGCCTGACAGGGAGCACCGGACGAGCGATCCGCGCGGACGGTCCCGAGGCAGCCAATCCCTTGAAACACCACCTCCCGGCTCGGGCTGGGTCGCGTCTTGTCGCGTCCCGGTGCGAATTCGGCGTGCGCGTTTATAGGAATTGCACTTCGGACCGGCGCCGGATTCGCTTTTCGGAGCGGGGATCGGCTAAGGTTTGAAACGTCGGACGGGCCGTCAGGCCGGTTCCGACAAGACAGTGAAGAAAGCAAGTCGGTGAAGAGCACGGACTCGGATCTGATAAGCTGGAAACACGAAAAAACGAAACGCCCGGAGGGTCCGCTGGAAGGCGGCCCGAAGGAAGTGTCCGTTCCTTGAGAACTCAAC
>NZ_JBEYFP010000026.1:0-31270 GCF_040634455.1 Kitasatospora sp. NPDC007106 | reverse complement strand
GTCGGCGGGCGCGGCCGACCCGGCCGCCTCCGCCCCGGCCGGCAAGGCCACCGGAGCCGCCACCGGCGCCGCGGACGCCGACAACGGCGGGCGCGGTCCGAACTGCAAGGAGTACTTCAAGACCCACAAGGTCGTCCGGGTCCGCACGGTCGACAAGGGCCTCGGCAAGCTGACGGCGGAGGCCGTCGAGGCGAACTGCAGCCCCAACGGCCTCTTCTTCAACCCGGACGAGAAGCCGAAGCCCTACACCGTCGCGCCCGACGCGAAGATCACCGTCTACACGGACGAGAGCCTGCGGACGAAGACGGTCACCGTGCGGGCGGGCACCGCGGGCGACGGCCTGGCGCACGTGAAGACCTGCGCCGAGAGCAACCACGTGACCGACCCGGACAGCCTGCCCAAGGGCTGGTTCTGCTACCAGGACACGTACGAGTACACCGTGGACGCGAAGGGCGCCATCACCTCGCTGAAGGAGACCTGGAGCTCCTGACCGGAGCCGGCGGGCTCCCGGCGGTGGTACACCACCGGGAGCCCGCCGGGACGGGTCACATGCCGTTCTTGCGGACGGCGGTGTACTCCGAGTACTTGGAGAGCGGGACCTCGCGGGAGACGCAGCCGAGGCTGCCGTTGTCCTCGAGGATGACCATCCGGGTGTGCGCCTTGTCCGCCCACCCGCCGAACAGGACGACGTGCTGCTCGCCGTGGGCCTGGTGGACGACCATGGCGTCGCCGGGCAGCATCGAGCTCTTGGAGATGTGGTGGGCGATGCCGCCGCTCTCGCTGATCAGCGGGCCGGTGGTGGTGCCGGGGCCGGGCAGGCCCCACGCCGCGGAGACGAAGCCGGAGCAGTCGACGCGGTAGCCGTTGGTCTCGGCGCCCTGGCTGTAGCCGAGCTTGCGGTTCACCCGCTCCATGGCGCGGTCGACCATGGCCTTCCGCTCGTCGGAGGCGCCGTCGAGGATCGGCTGGTCCTTGGGGCCGACGCCCTGGCCGTTGTGGCGGTGCCAGTGGTCGCTCCAGGAGTCCCAGCCGGAGCCGTTGATGATGTGGGTCTGCCAGTCGCCGCGGCTGCGGTCCTTGATCTTCGGACCGTCGTGGCGGCCGCCGGGGCGGGTGCTGATGCCGCTGCCGTCGCTGCCCGAGTCGTCGGTGCCGCCGTGGTTGCCGCCGCCCCCGGTGTGGCCCCCACCACCGGTGTGCCCGCCGCCGCCGGTGTGGCCCCCGCCGCCCGTCTGGCCGCCGCCTCCGTGGTTCCCGCCGCCGTTGCCGCCGCCGGTGCCGTCGATGCCGGTGTGCGGGCCCTTGGGCTGCTCCTGGCCCACGTGGGGCTTCTTGAGCGCCTCCTGGATCTTGCGCTCGATCTCCTTGTACTCGGTCAGGACCTGCTTGATCTTCTCGGCGTCCTGGCCGAGCTCCTCGGTGAGCTTCTTCTTGGTCTTCTCCAGGGCGTCGGCCCGGTCGGAGATGTCCTTGACCTTGGAGGCCACCTGGGCGGCGACGGCGAAGAAGTTGGCGACGCCGAGCAGCCCGCCGGCGCTCAGGTCGGTCGCGGCGGCCTTGGCGACGGCGTTCTTGATGGCCCCGACGCGCTGGCTCATCTCCGTCATCTTTGCGTTGATCTTCTGAAAGTCGCTCTGGATCTTCGCCAGCTCCTGCAGCTGGACGCCGAACTGATCGGCCATGGCGCGGTGTCTCCTCGTGCCTGCTGATACGTGCTTGGGACAGGGTGGGTGGTGCGACGGCCGGTCAGAAGGCGTCGGCGAGGCCCTTGATCGCCTTGCCGAGCTCGTCGAGCTCGTCGGCGACGGTGTTGAGCTCCTTCACCCTGCTCTGCGCGTGCGCGACGAAGGCGTCGGAGGCCGGGCCGTGCCAGGTGAGGTGGCTCAGCGCGGTGCTGATCTCCTTGCCGAACGCCTCGACGTCCTTGCCCATCTGCTGCAACTCGGCGGCGTACTTCTCCAGTTCGGCGTCAGGATCGCCGAACATCTCGCCGAGAACCCACTTGGCAATCTTGGTCGGTGCCCAGAACACGTCCTCGACGACGTTGACCGCCGCGCTTCCGAGGTCCTTGACGTCGTCCCACAGTCCCACAGCCGTTCCCCCATGCTTCTCTTGCACTACAGGCTGATAGTCGGTCAAAAGGCTAGCCGACCGGACGGACCCGGTCAGCGGCGGGCGACGGCCAGAACGGCCGCCGCCGGCAGGGCCAGCAGTCCGTCCGCACCGGTGCGGCCGCCGGCGATCCGGTCGTAGTGCTCCTTGACCAGTGCGGCCGTCGCGGCCGGCAGTCCGGTGATCACCAGCCCGAGGTTGGCGATGCCCGAGGCCGGCCCCTGCCAGAACTCCTCGGGGGAGACCCGGTGGGCCCAGGCCAGCTGCCGGCCCTCCGGGTCCTGCCATCCGGCGCCGGCCAGCAGCCCGGCCAGGCCCTCCGGGGTCCGCTCGAAGTCGACCGGCAGGGTCGGGAAGACCGGGCGCCCGACCTCCGCGGCGTCCAGCGCCTCGGTGAACAGGCCCATCGCGGTGTTGCCGGTCGCCGCCCACACCGTGACGGCGACCCGTCCTCCGGGCCGGGTGACCCGCCGCAGCTCGGTCAGCGCGGCCGCGGGGTCCTCCACGTGGTTGATCACGAAGTTGGCCACCACCGCGTCGAAGGAGGCGTCCGGGAAGGGCAGTTCGGGCAGCACGGCGTGCCGGACGTCCGCCCCGGGCACGTTCTCCGCGGCCAGCTCCACCATGCCGGGTTCGGCGTCCACGGCCGTCACCTGGGCGCCGAGCCGCACCGCGGCCGCGGCGGCCGTCCCCGACCCGGTGCCGACGTCCAGCACCGTCGTGCCCGCGCCGACACCGGCCGCGGCCACCAGCTCCGGCACCGCGGCCCCGCAGAGCGCCGCGAAGGTCCGCCCGTACGGGACGGCCTTGCCCGCCCACATCCGTCGCTCGTGCGCGTCGAACTCACCGGCCATCGTCTCCCCCTCGATCGTCACGACTGGCCCGAGCACCCTACTGGCCGCTCGAACGGGCCCGAACGGTTGCCCGACGCGGCCCGCGCGCCGCGGTGTGCGCCACCGGGGTGAGGCCGCCGGACGCCGGGCCGCCGGGCCGTTCGCAGATCACGGGCCGGGGCTGTGACACTGGAGGGGCTCGAAAACCGAGGTGCGCCGCCCCGTGCCTCCTTGCGAATCTAGAGGGATGCCCGCAGTGAGTTCTCCCGTAGCCCGGTCCGCCGATGCCTCCACCATCGCGGAGCTGGCCGCCCGGCTGCCCGAGCTGATGCTCCGCGACCAGCAGCGGATCGGCCGGCGGCTGGACGGCGCCCGGCGGGTGCGCAGCCCGGAGGCCCGGCAGAAGATCGCCGACGAGCTGGCCGCCGAGATCGCGAAGGCCGAGCTCCGGGTCGAACAGCGCCGCGGCGCCGTCCCGGAGATCAGCTACCCGCAGGAGCTGCCGGTCAGCCAGAAGAAGGACGAGATCCTGGCGGCGATCCGGGACCACCAGGTGGTGATCGTCGCGGGCGAGACCGGCTCCGGCAAGACCACCCAGATCCCGAAGATCTGCCTGGAGCTGGGCCGCGGGGTGAAGGGCCTGGTCGGCCACACCCAACCGCGCCGGATCGCGGCCCGCACGGTCGCCGAGCGGGTCGCCGAGGAGCTGGCGACGCCGCTGGGCGAGGCGGTCGGCTGGAAGGTGCGCTTCACCGACCAGGTCGGCCAGGACACCCTGGTCAAGCTGATGACCGACGGCATCCTGCTCGCGGAGATCCAGACCGACCGCGAGCTGCGCCAGTACGACACGCTGATCATCGACGAGGCGCACGAGCGCAGCCTCAACATCGACTTCCTGCTCGGCTACCTCAAGCAGCTGCTGCCGCGCCGCCCCGACCTCAAGGTCGTGATCACCTCGGCGACGATCGACCCGGAGCGCTTCGCCGCCCACTTCGGCGACGCCCCGATCGTCGAGGTCTCCGGCCGCACCTACCCGGTCGAGGTGCGCTACCGCCCGATGCTGGAGGAGGGCACCGAGGAGGACGAGGTCGACCGGGACCGCGACCAGGTGCAGGCGATCTGCGACGCGGTGGAGGAGCTCCAGGCGGAGGGCCCGGGCGACGTCCTGGTCTTCCTCTCCGGCGAGCGCGAGATCCGCGACACCGCGGACGCGCTGAACCGGATGAAACTGAAGTCCACCGAGGTGCTGCCGCTCTACGCCCGGCTCTCCTCGGCCGAGCAGCACAGGGTCTTCCAGCGGTCGAACAGCCGGCGCGTGGTGCTCGCCACCAACGTCGCCGAGACCTCGCTGACCGTGCCGGGCATCAAGTACGTGGTCGACCCGGGCACCGCCCGGATCTCCCGCTACAGCCACCGCACCAAGGTGCAGCGGCTGCCGATCGAGGCGGTCAGCCAGGCCAGCGCCAACCAGCGCAAGGGCCGCTGCGGCCGCACCTCGGACGGCATCTGCATCCGGCTGTACTCGGAGGAGGACTTCCTCTCCCGGCCGGAGTTCACCGACGCGGAGATCCTCCGCACCAACCTGGCCTCGGTCATCCTGCAGATGACGGCGGCGGGCCTGGGCGACATCGCGGCCTTCCCGTTCCTGGACCCGCCGGACTCGCGGAACATCAAGGACGGCGTCAACCTGCTGCACGAGCTGGGCGCGCTCGACCCGGCGGAGAAGGACCACCGCAAGCGGCTCACCCCGCTCGGCCGCAAGCTGGCCCAGCTGCCGGTGGACCCGCGGATGGCCCGGATGGTGCTGGAGGCGGACCGGCTCGGCTGCGTCCGCGACGTCATGGTGATCGCCGCCGCGCTGTCCATCCAGGACCCGCGCGAGCGGCCCGCCGAGAAGCGCCAGGCCGCCGACGACCGGCACCGCCGGTTCAACTCGGAGACCTCGGACTTCCTCACCTACCTGGCGATGTGGCGCTACGTCAGGGAGCAGCAGAGGGAGCTCTCCTCCTCGGCCTTCCGCCGGATGTGCAAGACGGAGTTCCTGAACTACCTGCGGATACGCGAGTGGCAGGACGTCTACGTCCAGCTGCGGACGGTCGCCAAGCAGCTCGGCGTGACGATCGACGAGCCCCACGAGGACGCCGAGCCGGACGCGGACCGGATCCACCAGGCCCTGCTGTCCGGCCTGCTCTCGCACATCGGCCTGTTCGACGTGGAGAAGCGCGAGTACGGCGGCGCCCGCGGCGCCCGGTTCGCGGTCTTCCCCGGGTCGGGGCTGTTCAAGAAGCCGCCGCGCTGGGTGATGTCCGCCGAGCTGGTGGAGACCTCGCGGCTGTGGGCGCGGATCAACGCGAAGATCGAGCCCGAGTGGGTGGAGCCGCTGGCGGGCCACCTGATCAAGCGGTCGTACAGCGAGCCGCACTGGGAGAAGAAGGCCGGCGCGGTGCTGGCGTACGAGAAGGTGACCCTGTACGGGATGCCGGTCGTCGCCCAGCGCAAGGTGAACTACGGCCGGATCGACCCGGGGCTGTGCCGCGAGCTGTTCATCCGCAACGCCCTGGTCGAGGGCGACTGGGAGACCCACCACCGGTTCTTCGCGGAGAACCGCAAGCTGCTCGGCGAGGTCGAGGAGCTGGAGAACCGGGCCCGCCGCCGGGACATCCTGGTGGACGACCAGACCCTGTTCGACTTCTACGACGCCCGGCTGCCGGAGGAGGTCGTCTCCACCCGGCACTTCGACTCCTGGTGGAAGAAGGCCCGGCACGAGCAGCCGGACCTGCTGAACTTCGAGAAGTCGATGCTCATCAACGAGTCGGCCGACGGCGTCACCGAGGCCGACTACCCGGACCACTGGCACCAGGGCGCGCTGCGCTTCCGGCTGACCTACCAGTTCGAGCCGGGCAGCGACGCGGACGGCGTCACGGTGCACATCCCGCTGCCGGTGCTCAACCAGGTCACCGACGAGGGCTTCGACTGGCAGATCCCGGGTCTGCGGGCCGAGCTGGTCACCGCGTACATCCGCTCGCTGCCGAAGGCGATCCGGCGCAACTTCGTGCCGGCGCCGGACTTCGCGGCGGCCGCGCTGCGGCAGGTGAAGGACCGGCAGGAGCCGCTGCTGCCGACCCTGGAGCGGATCCTGCACCGGATGGGCGGGGTGGTGGTCCCGCCGGAGGCCTGGGACGACGAGCGGGTGCCGGACCACCTCAAGGTCACCTTCCGGGTGGTGGACGGCCGCAAGAAGCTCGCCGAGTCCAAGGACCTGGAGGAGCTGCGCCGGACGCTGCAGCCGAAGCTGTCGGCGACGCTCTCCAGCGCCGCCTCCGGCCGGGGCATCGAGCAGAGCGGGCTGACCGCCTGGCCGGACGGCCTGCCGGTGCTGCAGCGGACCTTCGAGCAACGCACCCGCGGCCACTCGGTGCGGGCCTACCCGGCGCTGGTGGACGAGGGCACCTCGGTGGCGGTGCGGCTGTTCGACACCCCGGAGGCCCAGGAGCAGGCGATGTGGGCGGGCACCCGCCGGCTGCTGGCGCTCCGGGTGAACTCCCCGGCGAAGTCGATCCAGGGCCGGCTGGGCAACCAGGCGAAGCTCGCCCTCTCGTACAACCCGCACGGGTCGATCCCGGCGCTGTTCGAGGACGTGGTCGGAGCGGCGGTCGACCGGCTGATGGAGCTGAACGGCGGCCCGGCCTGGGACGAGGCGGCGTTCACCGCGCTGTTCGACAAGGTCCGGGCGGACCTGTACGACCTGTCGGCGGACACCACGCTGAAGACGGCGACGGCGCTGATCGCCTTCCACCGGGCGTCGACCCGGCTGAAGTCGGTCTCCAGCCCGGTGCTGCTGAACGCGGTGAACGACGTCCGGCTGCACCTGGCCTCGCTGGTGTACCCGGGCTTCGTGACCGACACGGGCTGGCAGCGGCTGCCGGACCTGAAGCGCTATCTGCTGGCGGTGGACCGCCGGCTGGAGGCGCTGCCGGACCACCCGCAGCGGGACACCCAGAACCTGCTGAAGGTGCAGGCCGTCCAGCAGGCGTACGGGGAGCTGCTGGCCCGGGTGCCGGAGGGCCGCCGGCCCTCGCCGGAGGTCCGGGCGATCCGCTGGATGATCGAGGAGCTGCGGGTGAGCTTCTTCGCCCAGGGGCTGGGCACGCCGGCGCCCGTGTCGGAGAAGCGCATCCTCAAGGCGATGGACGCCGCGGCGGCCACCCTCTGACCGCGGCGGGCCCCGTCCGGGAGGTGCCGGACGGGGCCCGCTGCGGCCGGTTCGACCTGGGGCCCCGCCATGCAGTACGATCTGTCTTGTTCGCGAGCGAGAGCAGACGAACGGATCAGAAATCTCTGGTCCCGTGGAGCAGTTGGTTAGCTCGCCACCCTGTCAAGGTGGAGGTCGCGGGTTCAAGTCCCGTCGGGATCGCAGTACAGGCAGAGGCCCGGAGCCGTAAGGCTCCGGGCCTCTGGCGTTCGCGCAGGCGGATCGCTGACGGCGGGTCAGCTCCCTACACCGGCCTAGGTCTAGACCTCAAGATAACGGCGGCGTGACAGTCGTCACTTATCCGTTCTTGAGATCGGACACCCGGCGCCCCCTCCCAGCAGGAGGGGATTTAATATGTAAAATTGCACATGCATTCCCGGCAATTCCCCCCACCCCCACCAGCCCCATCGGGAATGGCCGATTCCGGCATGCCGAAGGGCCGTCCCCCCGACCCGGCGGAGTCGGGGACACGGCCCTTCGGGAAAACCCCTGAGACCTGTCAGGCCTCGGTTCGCTGAGCCGGAATCCCGGCCAGCAGGGCACGCACCTCGGCCTCACGGTAGCGGCGGTGGCCGCCCAGCGTGCGAATGGACGTGAGCTTGCCTGCCTTGGCCCAGCGAGTGACCGTCTTGGGGTCAACGCGGAACATGGTGGCAACCTCCGCCGGCGTGAGCAGAGGTTCAGCGTCAGGGGTACGAGCGGTCATGAGCGGCCTCCTCGGGAGAACCGAACCAGGGCGGTTCTATCCTTCAAATTCTGCACCTTGACCCGCGATGCCCGAAATGGCACACACGGACCGAGTCGGTTATAGGACGAACGGCTTGTCCTGATGTCTACAACTACACCATCCGTCCAGCCCCATCGGCCAAACCGCCTAAATTGGCCCCTCAGGGGTTCAAGCGAGACGGATGGCCATGGACCATCTCATAACGGACAGTCACGATTGTGTGACATCCGGTGACGAGACGACCAGACCCTCCGCTTCCCCACAAAGTACGCACCACCGTCAGATCGACCCAGAAGTGGACACACCAGGTTGAACTTGGGCTGGTTGTCCCATTTTTGCATATAGGGGTAAGTTCGCGTCAACGGTGAGTAGTGTCACGTTCCTGGGGGATTGACCGGCTCGGGACCTCGGCCCACGAGGGAAGGGCCGGAGGTCCCTCCTTCCCTTACCCCCGTCCGACCTCCGGCTACCCGGCCCCGGTGACCCGGTGTCAGCTGGCGTACCGCAGGGCCAGCACCCGGCGCCAACGGGCCGTCACCGCCTCGTACGCCCGCGCCGCCGCCTCGGTGTCCCCGGCCCGGAGCGCGCCGATCCCGGCCTCGATCTCGGCCACCGAGCGCTCCGCCGCCAGCCCCTCGGCACCGAGCAGGTGCACCAGGCCCCCGTAGTCGAGCTCCACCAGCGAGCGCGGGTGGAACTCCTCCAGCCACCGGCCGACCTGCTCCACACCCAGCACCAGCTCGCCGCCGGGCCCGCTCCGCGAGCCCGGCACCGCCGTCCGCAGCGCCCGGTAGCCGCGGGCCACCCGCCGGCGCGCCTGCGCCATCGGCGTCAGGTAGAAGAGGGAGGCCGGCACCGGCCGGTCCCCGGCCGCCCCTCCCGGCCCCGCCGGGACGAAGTGCCGGTCCTCCTCGCCGAACGGCAGGCACCAGCGCACCGGCACCTCCCAGCGGGAGGTGAGGATCCACGGCCGGGCGTCCGGGTGCGCCGTCCGCCAGCGCGCCTGGTCGGCCTCCGCCTCGGCCCGGACGGCGGGCGGCAGCACGGTGTCCAGCAGGAAGGCCGGCAGTGCCGCGCGGAGCTCGTCCATCGCCTGCCAGCTGCGCAGCCGGGTCGTCCACGGGCAGATGTAGGTGACCCGGTCGACGACCCGCACCAGCGCCCGCCCGCTCTCCCGGTCGGGCAGCGCCCCCGGGGTCCGTCCGGCCAGCTCCGCCAGGGCCTGCCGCTGCTCGGCCAGGGCGGCCGCGGCGACCGGTTCGGCGGCCCCGTCGGCGTCCGGGCCGTGCTCCGCCGCGTACGCCTGCCAGCGGGACCGCTCCGGCTCCGGATAGGCGGCCAGCGGCTCGTACACCCGCAGCTGGGCGGCGTAGGGCGGGAGCACCGAAGTGCGCACGGCGGTCACACCCGGCATCGTCGCACGGCCCGGGGGCCGCCGGGGAGGGTGCCGTCCGGGCCCTCCGGTCGTTATGTCCATGGGACCGTCAGGGGGCAGATCGTGCGACGGCCCCGGGGCTAGGCTTCGACCAGACGCCCGCACCACCGCCGCGGGCCCACGAATACTGGAGTCACCACAGTGACCGACGTACACACCGCGTCCGCCGCGCACCCCGCATCAGGAGTGCTCAGCAGGATCTTCGCGACCGGGCAGGACGCTGCCCCCGGTGACGGCCACGAGCAGGTCGTCCTCTGCCACGACCGGTCGACCGGTCTCAAGGCGATCATCGCCATCCACTCCACCGCGCTGGGCCCCGCGCTCGGCGGCACCCGCTTCCACCAGTACGACTCCGAGGAGGAGGCGCTGGAGGACGCGCTGCGGCTGTCCCGCGGCATGAGCTACAAGAACGCGCTGGCCGGCCTGGACCTCGGCGGCGGCAAGGCCGTGATCATCGGCAACCCGGCCCCCGGCGCGGAGGGCGGTGACAAGAACGAGGCGATGCTCCGCGCGTACGGCCGCTTCGTCGAGTCCCTGCAGGGCCGCTACGTCACCGCGTGCGACGTGGGCACCTACGTCCAGGACATGGACGTGGTGGCCCGCGAGACCCGCTTCGTCACCGGCCGCTCCCCCGAGTACGGCGGCGCGGGCGACTCCTCGGTGCTGACCGCCTTCGGCGTCTTCCAGGGCATGCGCGCCTCGGCCAAGGCCCGCTGGGGCCAGCCGACCCTGCGCGGCAAGCGGGTCGGCGTCGCCGGCGTCGGCAAGGTCGGCCACTACCTCGTCGGCCACCTGGTCGCGGACGGCGCCACCGTGGTGGTCACGGACGTCTCCGAGGCGGCCGTGAACCGGGTGCGCGCGGCCCACCCGGAGGTCGAGGTCGCCGGCGACACCGCCGCGCTGCTGCAGTCCGGCCTGGACGTCTACGCGCCCTGCGCCCTGGGCGGCGCGCTGGACGACGCGACCGTCGCGGTGCTCGGTGCGGCCGGCACCGCGGTCGTCTGCGGCGCGGCCAACAACCAGCTGGCGCACGCCGGCGTGGAGAAGGACCTGGCCGACCGCGGCATCCTCTACGCGCCGGACTACCTGGTGAACTCGGGCGGCGTCATCCAGGTCGCCGACGAGATCGAGGGCTTCAACTTCGAGCGCGCCAAGAACAAGGCGACCAAGATCTTCGACACCACCCTGGAGATCTTCACCCGCGCCGCCGCGGACGGCGTGCCGCCGGCGGTCGCCGCCGACCGGCTCGCGGAGAAGCGGATGCGCGAGGTGAGTGCTCTGCGCTCGATCCTGCTCCCGGGCGCCCGCCGGTCCTGATCGTCCGCGTGCGGTGGTCCGGAGGGGGGCGGAGCGACTCCGCCCCCCTCCGGATCACAATGTGGAACCGGATTCTCACTTCGTAGCCCGATCGGGCGATACCGAACCCTCTGGCGAGGGATAATCGGAACCGTAACGACGGGCCCGGGTACGCTCCGGGCAGCCTGCAGAAGCCCGAGAAACCTCCTGTGACCTGGAAAGACCCGGTTTCGGAGGTTGGCCGTGCGCGCCACGTCACACGCGCGACGTACCGTCCGGCGGCGGAAACAGGTACCGTTAATGCTCCAAGGGACGGCTCTCCCACTCCGGGCAGGCCGCTCCTGATCATGAACACGTGTCAGACTCGGGGCCGTGAGCCCCATCGTTGAGGGGGTCGACCCATGGGGCGCGGCCGGGCCAAGGCCAAGCAGACGAAGGTCGCCCGCGAGCTGAAGTACAACAGCGGCGGGTTCGACGCGAACCGTCTGTCTCATGAGCTGGGCGTATCTCCGTCCACCGCGATCGAGCCTGAGCCGATCGAGGACGACGAGGACGACCCCTACGCGGCGTATGCGGATCTCTACGCCGACGAGGACGAGGACGACGAGGACTCCGCCGACAACGGACACTCCCGCCGCCGAGCCTGACAGCACGCACGAGACCGGCCCGGCGCTCATCGAGCGCCGGGCCGGTCTTCGGCGTGTCCGCGGCCGTAACGGGGCTCCAGGGGCCTCCTGGGCCCCGGTGGGCCCGCCCGTGCCGGGCGGGCCCACCGGACGGGCTCAGGCGAGGGTGAAGCCCTCGTAGGAGTTGTAGAGCGCGGCGCCGCCGTCGTGCTCGTCGGTGCGCTCGACGACGTCGCCCAGCAGCCAGGCCTCGACGCCGCGGTCCTCCAGCAGCGCGAGGACGACGTCCACCGAGGACGGCGGGACGACGGCGACCATGCCGACGCCCATGTTGAGGGTCTTCTCGATCTCCAGCGCCTTCATGCCGCCGACCTTGGCCACGGTCTGGAAGACCGGCATCGGCGTCCAGGTGCCGCGGTCCAGGCGGGCGTGCAGGCCGTCCGGGATCACCCGGGCCAGGTTGGCCGCCAGGCCGCCGCCGGTGACGTGCGAGAAGGCGTGGATCTCGGTGGCGCGGGCCAGCGCCAGGCAGTCCAGCGAGTAGATCCGGGTGGGCTCCAGCAGCTCCTCGCCGAGGGTGCGGCCGAACTCCTCGACCTGGCGGTCGAGCTTCCAGCCGGCCTGGTTGAGCAGCACGTGGCGGACCAGCGAGTAGCCGTTGGAGTGCAGGCCCGAGGCGGCCATCGCGATGACCACGTCGCCGGCCCGGACGCGCTCGGCGCCGAGCAGGGCGTCCGCCTCGACGACACCGGTGCCGGCGCCCGCGACGTCGTACTCGTCCGGGCCGAGCAGGCCCGGGTGCTCGGCGGTCTCGCCGCCGATGAGCGCGCAGCCGGCCAGGGCGCAGCCCTCGGCGATGCCCTTGACGATCTGGGCGACCCGCTCCGGGACGACCTTGCCGACGCAGATGTAGTCGGTCATGAACAGCGGCTCGGCGCCGCAGACCACCAGGTCGTCGACGACCATGCCGACCAGGTCGTGGCCGATGGTGTCGTGCTTGTCCATGGCCGAGGCGAGGGCGACCTTGGTGCCGACGCCGTCGGTGGCGGTGGCCAGCAGCGGGCGCTCGTAGCGCTTGAAGGCGGAGGCGTCGAAGAGCCCGGCGAAGCCGCCGAGGCCACCGACCACCTCGGGGCGGTTCGCCTTCTTCACCCACTGCTTCATGAGCTCGACGGCGCGGTCGCCGGCCTCGATGTCGACACCTGCGGCGGCGTAGGTCGCGCCGCCCTCGTTGCTGGTCACCTTGGTGTGGCCCTTTCAGAAACGGTTAAACCCGTGGGGGCGCGGGGTCTGCGCGGTCGGCCGGGCGGCTCCGTGGAGCGCCCGGCCGCGCAGTGCCCCGCGCCCCGGGTGGTACATCGTGCTACGGCCGGCGGAGCGCGTCCGCCGCGCCGTGCCCGCCGATCAGGGACTGGACGCCGTCCAGGTCGCTGGTCGGCTTGCCGCGGACGGCCGGCGGCTGCTGGCTGCCGGCGATCTCGGCCTCCAGGAGCAGCTTGCCGAGCAGGGCCGGGTCCGGCAGCTCCATCGGGTACTCGCCGTCGAAGCAGGCCCGGCAGAGCCTGTCCTTGGGCTGCTTGGTGGCCTCGATCATGCCGTCGATCGAGATGTACGCCAGCGAGTCGGCGCCGAGCGTGCGGCCGATCTCCTCGATGGTCATGCCGTTGGCGATCAGCTCCGCGCGGGTGGCGAAGTCGATGCCGAAGAAGCACGGCCACTTGACCGGCGGCGAGGAGATCCGGATGTGGACCTCGGCGGCGCCCGCCTCGCGGAGCATCTTGACCAGGGCGCGCTGGGTGTTGCCGCGGACGATGGAGTCGTCCACGACCACCAGGCGCTTGCCCCGGATGACCTCCTTGAGCGGGTTGAGCTTGAGCCGGATGCCGAGCTGGCGGATGGTCTGGCTGGGCTGGATGAAGGTGCGGCCCACGTAGGCGTTCTTCACCAGGCCGGAGCCGTAGGGGATGCCGCTGGCCTCGGCGTAGCCGATGGCGGCCGGCGTACCGGACTCCGGGGTCGCTATCACCAGGTCGGCCTCGACGGGCGCCTCGGCGGCCAGCTTGCGCCCCATCTCCACGCGGGAGAGGTGCACGTTGCGGCCGGCGATGGTGGTGTCGGGGCGGGCCAGGTAGACGTACTCGAAGACGCAGCCCTTGGGCTTGGCCTCGGCGAAGCGCGAGGTGCGCATCCCCTGCTCGTCGACGGCGATGAGCTCGCCGGGCTCGACCTCGCGGATGAACGAGGCGCCGACGATGTCGAGGGCCGCCGTCTCGGAGGCGACCACCCAGCCGCGCTCCAGCCGGCCGAGCACCAGCGGGCGGATGCCCTGCGGGTCGCGGGCGGCGTAGAGCGTGTGCTCGTCCATGAAGACGAGCGAGAAGGCGCCCTTGACCTGGGGCAGGACCTTCCGGGCGGTCTCCTCGATGGAGAGGTCCGGGTGGCCGGCGAGCAGCGCGGTCACCAGGTCGGTGTCGTTGGTCGCGGCCGTTCGCCCGGAGCGGGAGACGTGCTCCTCGCCGGGCAGCTCGGCGACCATCGCCGCCAGTTCGGCGGTGTTCACCAGGTTTCCGTTGTGGCCGAGGGCCAGCGACCCGTGAACGGTCGCCCGGAAGGTCGGCTGGGCGTTCTCCCAGACCGACGAACCTGTTGTCGAGTAGCGGGCATGTCCGACGGCGATGTGCCCGTGCAACGACCCCAGGGAGGTCTCGTCGAAGACCTGGGAGACGAGTCCCATGTCCTTGAAGACGAGAATCTGGGAGCCGTTGCTCACTGCGATGCCCGCGGATTCCTGACCGCGGTGCTGCAGGGCATAGAGGCCGAAGTACGTGAGCTTGGCGACCTCCTCGCCGGGAGCCCAGACACCGAAGACGCCGCAAGCGTCCTGGGGGCCTTTCTCGCCGGGAAGAAGATCGTGGTTGAGTCGTCCGTCACCACGTGGCACGTCTTCGAGTCTAGGACAGTTCCGTACGCCTTCCCGAACAGGGGAGCCGCGGATTATTGGCCGAACCGACGGCAACGCGCGTAGACAAAACCCCTTACACCACGCGCCATTTCTCCGGCGCGTTTTCCGGCGATCGGCGCACTCCCTTGTCACGCGCGCTCTTCGGGGCGCGAACCCGCCTGACGGGGCGTCGGCCACCGGGGTCCGGCGTGATCCTGCTCACCCGGCGGGCAGCAGCAGTGCCCAGGCCCCCGGATACACCGTCCACGTCCGATGCCGGACCGGCCCGACGGGGCAGCCGTCGGCGCTGTAGCCGAAGCTCCGGCCGGCCACGCTGAGCGCGGCGGCGCGCAGCCGGCGCTCCGCTCCCGCGGTGCGGATGACCAGCTCCAGCTCGCCCCCGGCCGGCCTGGCCTCCAGCAGCCGGATCCGCTCGTGGACGTCGGCGAGCAGCCGTCCGTCCGCCTCGACCCGCATCGGGGTGGACTCCGGATCGGGAACGGTCGCCTGGTCGGGCGCAGCCCGTTTCGCCCATAGCGAACGCAGTGACGGCAGGGCCCGGCGGGGCTCCGCGCCGATCCGCAACTCGGTGAGCACCACCCCGCCGCCGTCGTCCACCACCAGGTCGAGCTTGCGCGGGGCGCCCCCGAGCACCGCCCGGGCGGCGGCCACCGGCTGCTCCGGCACCCCGAGCGCGCGGCAGGCGAGGACGGCGCCGGCCGGGCCGACCGGAACCACCCCCACCGGATCCGTGCCCAGGTCACGCTGCCGGTGGAGGGCCTGCAGCACCTTGTGCACGGCCTGGTCGGAGCCGATCACGACCGGTCTGCGACGGCCCCGGTGGGACAGCACGCGGTCGAGTTCGGACCGGCTCTCGGGCAGCACGACCTTCGCGTCGGCGCCTCCGCACAGCACGTCCCGGGCGATCCGCACCGACTCGCCGTCGGCCCGTCCGGCCGCCGGGTCGACCAGTACCAGCAGCGGCTCCCCCGCACCGCGTCCGTCGGGGCGGGATGCGGGCGTGGACAGGGACGACACGACCGGTCCTTCCTCAGGTAATCTCTCGGTGCAAGAGCCCCTTGCGCTATTGCGCCAGGGGCTTCGTCTATCTCGGGGCAGACTGCGGTCTTCGGCAGGATGCCCCAACCGGAAGGGGTGTACGCCTGTGCCGGCACTCGTGCTCGTTGGCGCCCAGTGGGGAGACGAGGGCAAGGGGAAGGCTACTGACCTCCTCGGTGGCTCCGTCGACTACGTCGTCCGCTACCAGGGCGGCAACAACGCCGGTCACACGGTGGTCATCGGCGACCAGAAGTATGCCCTCCACCTGCTGCCTTCCGGCATCCTCAGCCCGAACGTGACCCCGGTCATCGGCAACGGCGTCGTGATCGACCCGGGCGTGCTGCTCTCCGAGCTGCAGGGCCTGAACGAGCGCGGCATCGACACCTCCAAGCTGCTGATCTCGGGCAACGCCCACCTGATCACGCCGTACCACCGCACCCTGGACAAGGTCACCGAGCGCTTCCTCGGCAAGCGCCGGATCGGCACCACCGGCCGCGGCATCGGCCCGACCTACGCGGACAAGATCAACCGCGTCGGCATCCGGGTGCAGGACCTCTTCGACGAGTCGATCCTCCAGCAGAAGATCGAGGCGGCGCTGCACGACAAGAACCAGATCCTGGTCAAGCTCTACAACCGCCGCGCCATCCCGGCCGAGCTGGTGCTGGAGGAGTACCTCGGCTACGCCGAGAAGATCCGCCCGTTCCTGGCCGACACCACCCTCGTCCTGGACGAGGCGCTGAAGGCCGGCAAGGTCGTCCTGCTGGAGGGCGGCCAGGGCACCCTGCTGGACGTCGACCACGGCACGTACCCCTTCGTGACCTCGTCGAACCCGACCTCCGGCGGCGCCTGCACCGGTTCCGGCATCGGCCCGACCAAGATCGACCGGGTCATCGGCATCCTCAAGGCGTACACCACCCGCGTCGGCTCGGGCCCCTTCCCGACCGAGCTGCTCGACGAGGACGGCGAGGCGCTGCGCCGGATCGGCGGCGAGCGCGGTGTCACCACCGGCCGCGACCGCCGCTGCGGCTGGTTCGACGCGGTGATCGCCCGCTACGCCACCCGCGTCAACGGCCTCACCGACTTCTTCCTGACCAAGCTGGACGTGCTCACCGGCTGGGAGCAGATCCCGGTCTGCGTGGCGTACGAGATCGACGGCCGCCGGGTCGAGGAGCTCCCCTACAACCAGTCGGACTTCCACCACGCGAAGCCGGTCTACGAGACCCTCCCGGGCTGGAGCGAGGACATCTCGAAGGCCCAGACCTTCGCCGACCTGCCGAAGAACGCGCAGGCCTACGTGAAGGCCCTGGAGGAGATGTCCGGGGCGCCGATCTCGGCGATCGGCGTCGGCCCCGGCCGCACCGAGACCATCCAGATCAACTCCTTCCTGTAGGACTCGCGCCCGGACCCGTCCGGGACGCCTCGGGGACACCCGCCGGAGGGCCCCGCACCGAGCTCGGTGCGGGGCCCTTCCGCATTTCCCGAGATCATTGCACTAGTGCAGAAGTGGATTGCTCCTAGTGCACAACGGGTCTAGGGTCGGCGGCATGACCGCGAAGCTGCCCGCCCCGACCGTCCTGACCGGCCGCCACGTCCGGCTGGAACCGCTGACCCCGGAGCACGTGCCGGACCTCTTCGCCGCGAGCGGCGGCGACGAGGAGGTGTGGCGCTGGCTGCCGTACGAGGCGCCGGCCACCGAGGAGGCGATGGCCGCGAACATCGCCGGCCGGCTCGCCGACGCGGCCTCGGGCGGCTGCGTCCCGTTCGCCGTGGTCTCCACCGCGGACGGCCGGGCGGTCGGCGTCACCTGCTACCTCGACTTCAGTGCGCGCGACGAGCTGGTGGAGATCGGCGGCACCTGGTACGCCCGGCGGGTCTGGCGCACCGCGGTGAACACCGAGTCCAAGCTGCTGCTGCTCACCCACGCCTTCGAGGAGCTCGGCATGGGCCGCGTCACCTGGAAGACCGACCACCTCAACGAGCGCTCGCAGAACGCGATCCGCCGCCTCGGCGCCCGGTACGAGGGCACCCTGCGCCGCCACCGCCGCCGGCCGGACGGCAGCTGGCGCGACAGCGTCTACTTCTCGATGCTCCACGACGAGTGGCCCGCGGCGAAGGCCCGGCTGACGGAGCGGCTGGCCGAGGGCTGAGCCGCCGCCCGCGGCAACGGCAGCGGCCGGCACCCCGGTGGTCGGGGTGCCGGCCGCGTGCGGGCCGCTCGGGCGGGCTCAGGCGATCGACGCGGCGACGATGGCGGCGACCGAGAGGTTGCAGGCGGCGGTCACCCAGACCGCCGGGTGCGGCTCGGGGTCGACCAGCACCTCGCCGAGCTTGCCCGGGGTCAGCAGGTCCACCAGCCAGAACGCGGCGGCCATCAGCACCAGGCCGAGCAGGCCGAAGAGCGCGGTCGCGGCCAGGCCCTTCCCGAACTCGTCGTAGGTGTACATGATCGCGGTGAAGACGATGCCGCCGATGCCGATCAGCGCGGAGCTGAGCACCACGGCGGCGTTGCGGTTGCGCTCCAGCCAGATCTGCCGGCCGAGCTTGCCCGGCGTCAGGGCGTCGACCAGGCCCACGCCGAGCAGCAGCAGCACCAGGCCCACGGCGCCGTAGGCGGCGGCCACGCCGAGGCCGTGGACGATGTCGTTCATGCTGCTCCCCCAGGGCGGAGTGCCACGCCAGGTGCCACCCGAAGTGTCAAGGACCGGCAAAAGATATCCCATGGTTCCGGTGCTGGGGAGCCTTAAGTACGATCACCCGTCATGACGCAGACCGACCCCTCCTCCGCCCGCCGCCGCTCGGGCGTCGTCGCCCTCGGCATGGTGGGGACGCTGGCGCTGGCCCTCACCGGCTGCTCCACGTCCGGCGGCAGCGCACCCCGGCGCTGCGTCGACCCCGGCACCCTCAAGGTGCTCGACGACCACTCCTGCTCCACCGGCACCACCGCGGCCGCCGGCCGCTGGTACTACTGCGGCTCCGGCTCGCTGACCGCCGCCGGCGGCACCTTCGACAAGGCCGCCACCAAGCGCGGCGGCTTCGGCTGCCCGAGCGGCAGCTCCGGCTCGAGCGGGGGCTGACCGCGATGCGCCGCCGCACCGTCGAACCGCGGCCGGGCTGGCAGGCCGCGGTCGAGGCCCAGGGCCTGATCTACGCCGTCTGCGAGGACCCGCGCAACCCCGGCACCGAGTACGCGTACTGGGACGAGAGCGCCTACTACGAGTTCTCGCTGCCGGAGGTCGAGGCGCTGGAGGAGGTGGTCGAGGAACTCCACGGGATGTGCCTGGAGGCCGCCGACCACGTGGTGCGGACGGGCCGGTTCGCCGACTACGGCATCACCGACCCGCGGCTCGCCGAGGTGATCGCCACCTCGTGGCGGCGGCGCGAGGAACAGCCGTCCCTGTACGGGCGGTTCGACCTGGCGTACGACGGCACCGGCCCGGCCAAGATGTTCGAGTACAACGCGGACACCCCGACCTCGCTGATCGAGGCCGCCAGCCCGCAGTGGTTCTGGATGGAGGAGCGCTTCCCCGAGGCGGACCAGTGGAACTCGCTGCACGAGCGGCTGGTCGCCGCCTGGAGCCGGCAGAAGGACCTGCTGCCGCCCGGCCCGGTGCACTTCGCGCACTCCCGCGGCGACTTTGAGGGCGAGGACTGGATGACCACCCTCTACCTCCAGGAGACCGCCGAGCAGGCCGGCCTGGAGACGGTGTCGATCGCCGTGGAGGACATCGGCCTGGACGGGCTGACCGGCCGGTTCGTCGACCTGCAGCACCGCTACATCCGCTCCGCGTTCAAGCTGTACCCGTGGGAGTGGCTGGCGCAGGACGAGTTCGGCGCCCAGCTGCTGGCCACCGTCGACCTCGGCGGCTCCACCGGCTCCACGCTGTGGATCGAGCCGCCGTGGAAGATGCTGCTCTCCAACAAGGCGCTGCTGGCGGTGCTGTGGGAGCTGTACCCCGGCCACCCCAACCTGCTGCCGGCCTACCTGGACGGGCCGCGCGAGCTCGTCGCCACCGGGTACGCGGCCAAGCCGCTGCTCGGCCGGGAGGGTTCGGGCGTGCGGATCGTGGAGCCGGGCGGGGACGAGACCCTGCTGCCGGCCTGGGCCGGCGACCCGGACCGCTACGGCGACGAGGGCTTCTGCTACCAGCAGCTCTGCCCGCTGCCGGTGTTCGACGGCAACCAGCCGGTGCTGGGCGCCTGGGTGGTGGACGGCGAGGCCGCCGGGCTCGGCATCCGCGAGACGCACGACTCGCCGATCACCCACGTCGGCGCGCGCTTCCTGCCGCACGTCATCGTCTGAGCACCGGCCGGCCCGCGGCGGAGGCACCGCCGCGGGCCGACGGAGCGTCAGGCGTTGTGCTCGACCATCCGGTCCAGGCAGACGGCGACGGCGAGCAGCAGCGGCACGTCCGCGCCGTCCGCGATCTCCACGCCGTAGGTGTCGCGGATCCGGAACCACTTGCGGGAGATCTCGGCGACCGTCCCGCCGTCGGACTCGACCTTGTACTCCTTGTCGATGAGGTCGCCGTGCACCTCCAGCTCGCCGCCGGCCTCCAGCTCCACCAGGTACTTGTCGCGGAACGGCGTGAAGAGCTTCTTGCGGACGGTCGCGACGGTGTCGCCCTCGGCGTTCTCGATCCGCATCGCGTCGCGGACGGTGAGCACCTTCTCCTTGATCACGGCGACCACGGTGCCGGACGGGTCCTGCAGCTCGAAGGTGTCGCGCAGCCGCAGCACCTTGCCGTCCACCAGGAAGGCCTTCTCGCCGTCGCCGTCCTCGATCCAGTAGTCGTCGCCGACCGCGAACAGCCGCTCCTTGACCACGTACTTCATGCCTGCCTGCTTCCCTCGACGGACACTGCCGAGCACATCGTGCCGGACGCCGGGCCGCAGGTCAGCCCTCGGCCGCGCGGCGGGGCGCGGAGACCGGCCGTCCGGGTGCCGTCAGTCCGCGGCGGGCCGGGCGCGCAGCCGGCGCAGCATCCGGGCGTCCTGGAAGCCGACCGCGCGGGCGGCCGACTCGACGGTGGCGCCCTGGCCGATCAGGTGCTCGGCGTGCTCCAGCCGCAGCTGCTGCTGGTAGCGCAGCGGGGTGAGGCCGGTCGCCTCGGTGAAGCGCCGGGTGAGGGTCCGTTCGCTGACGCCGGCGCCGGCGGCGAGCCCCGTGAGCAGCAGCGGGTCGGTGAACCGGGCGTCGATGACGTCCTGCACCCGGTGCACGGCGTCGCTGAGGTGGGCACGGTGCCGCAGCATCGCGCTGTCCTGCTGCTCGTCCCCGTTGCGGCGGGTGTGGACGACCATCGTGCGGGCCACCTGGGCGGCGACGTACGGGCCGTGGCGGACGGCCAGCAGGTGCAGTGCCAGGTCGATCCCGCTGGCGATCCCGGCGGAGGTGAGGACGCTGCCGTCCTGGACGAACAGCACGTCGGGGACGACGGAGGCCCGCGGGTAGCGGCGGGCGAGCTCGTCCTGGAGGTCGTGGTGGGTGGTGCAGCGGCGGCCGTCCAGCAGGCCGGCCCGGCCGAGCGCGTCCGCGCCGGAGCAGATGCTCGCCACCGTGCCGCCGGCGGTGTGGTGGGCGACCACCCGCTCCAGGGTCTCCCGGGTGAACACCGGCCCGGTCGGCAGGCTCGGCGAGCGCCAGCCCGGGACGACCACCAGGTCGCCGGCGGCCAGCTCGGGCCACCGGGTGGCGGCCTTCAGCCCGATGCCCTGCGCGGTGGTGACGTCCTCCTGCTCGGCCACGTACCCGATCTCCCAGGTGTGGCCGAGGTCGGCCGCCGCGGAGAACACCTGGGCCGGACCGGCGAGGTCCAGCAGGTGCAGCCGCGGCGCCAGCAGGAAGACCACCCTGGTCACGATCCGGTCAGCTCCTCCACGGTGGCGATCCGGGCGAAGCGCCGTGCGAGGGCGTACTCGGTCCGCGCGATGATCTCGTCGGTGGACAGGGTACGCGGGTCGGCGAGGACCTCCGCCAGGCTGCGGCCGGCCGGGGCGTCCCGGTGCTCGATCGGGTGGGTGGCGGTGGCGTCGGTGACGAACACGACCTGGTAGCCGAGGTCGGAGGCGACCCGGGCGGTGGTCTCGCAGCACTGCTCGGTGCGGATCCCGCTGACCACCACCTCGCCGATGCCGTGCCGGGTGAGCTGCTGCTGCAGGTTGGTGGTGGTGAAGGCGTTGTGCGAGGTCTTGGTGAGGACGGGCTCGCCGTCCTCGGGCTTGAGGCCGTCCATCAGCCGGACGTGGCCGGACTCCGGGTCGAAGGGGGTGCCGCTGCCCGGGTCGGTGTGCAGGATCCACACCACGAGGTCGCCCTTCTCCCGGGCGGCGGCGACCAGCCGGCCGACCTTGTCGGCGATCCCCGGGTCGGAGACGGCCTCCCAGTTGGGCAGGCGGCGGAAGGACTCCTGGACGTCGATCACGACGAGTGCGCTCTTCATGTCCTCCATGGTGGCCGCCGGCGGGCCCGCGCCCCAGACATGATCACGCCCCGCACCGGAACGATCCGGTCACCGGCCGGGGCGGTCCGGCTCAGCCGGTCAGGTGCCAGAGCAGCCGGTAGTAGGCCGTCCGCTCCGCGTCCGGTGCGATGCCGTAGGCGTCCAGCAGCGGCCGCTCCCAGCCCGGGCCGTAGTTCCACACGGTGCTCCAGGTGGCGACGGCGAGGTCGGCCCAGCGGTCGGCGACGCCGAGCGTGCCCAGGTCGACGTGGCCGCTCGGCCGGCCGTCCTCGCCGACCAGGGTGTTGGGCGCGCAGGCGTCGCCGTGGCAGACCACCGGCCCGTCGGGCGGCGGGACGTCGGCGAGGGCGGCCAGCGCCCGGTCGACGGTGCGAAAGCGGGGCAGTTCCTCCGGCCAGTCCGCCAGGGAGGTCCGGCCGGCCGCGGCACGGGCGCGGGCGGCCTCCAGCCGCGGCCCGGCGGACCAGTCGAACGGGCAGTCGGCGGCGGGCAGCGCCTCGTGCAGGGCGCGCAGCCCCTCGCCGACGGCCCGCACCGCGGCGGCGGGCTCGCGCAGCCAGCGCCCGTCCACCGCCGAGCGGCCGGGCAGGCCGGCCGTGACCAGCCAGGAGCCCTCGTCGTCGGCGCCCTCGTCGAGCACCTGCGGCACCGCGGCGTGGCGGGCCGCCCAGCGCAGCCGTACCGCCTCCGCCGTGAAGGTGCCGCTGCCGGTCGGCAGCCACTTCACGAACTGCCGCCGGCCGTCCGCCCCGACCTGGAAGGTCAGCCCGCCGAGCGTGTTGCGCCACACGGCCCGCACCGGCCGGCCCCGCGCGAACCCGGCGACGAACGACGGCACCTCGACCGGCCCCGAGGGCGTACTGGCGATGATCACCGGATCATTCTCGCCCCCCGCCGCCCGGGACCGGAATGGTTCTCACGCGCATCGGGTTTGATTGGGGCATGGCTTCTCGTGCACGTGTACGCGCCCCCGAACTGGTGGGCAAGGGCGGATGGCTCAACACCGGCGGCAAGGACCTGTCGCTGGCCGACCTCCGCGGCAAGATCGTCATCGCCGACTTCTGGACCTTCTGCTGCATCAACTGCCTCCACGTCCTGGACGAACTCCGGGAGCTGGAGGAGAAGCACCGCGACACGGTGGTGATCGTCGGAGTCCACTCGCCGAAGTTCGTCCACGAGGCCGACCACCGCGCGGTGGTCGACGCGGTGGCCCGGTACGAGGTGCACCACCCGGTGCTGGACGACCCGGAGCTCACCACCTGGAAGCAGTACGCGGTGCGGGCCTGGCCGACGCTGGTGGTGATCGACCCCGAGGGGTACGTCGTCGCGCAGCACGCCGGCGAGGGCCACGCGCACGCGATCGCCGCCCTGGTCGAGGAGCTGGAGGCCGAGCATGCCGCCAAGGGCACGCTGCGCCGCGGCGACGGCCCGTACGTGGCGCCCGAGCCGCAGGCCGGCGACCTGAAGTTCCCGGGCAAGGCGGTGCGGCTGCCGGACGGCCACTACCTGGTGGCCGACTCCGGGCACCACTCGCTGGTGGAGCTGGCCGAGGACGGCGAGACGGTGCTGCGTCGGATCGGCGACGGCGAGCGCGGCCTGGTGGACGGCGCCGCGCCGCGGTTCAGCGAGCCGCAGGGCCTCGCCCTCGTCCCGGCGGGCCTCGACCTCGGCTACGACGTCGTGGTGGCGGACACCGTGAACCACGCACTGCGCGGCCTGCGGCTCGCCGACGGCAGCGTCACCACGCTGGCCGGCACCGGCCGGCAGTGGTGGCAGGGGTCGGCGACCGCCGGCCCGGCCCGCGAGGTCGACCTCTCCTCGCCCTGGGACGTCGCCTGGTTCGACGGCCGGGTGTGGATCGCCATGGCGGGCGTGCACCAGCTGTGGGCCTTCGACCCGGCGGCCGGCACGGTCGCCGTCGCGGCCGGCACCACCAACGAGGGCCTGGTCGACGGCCCGGTGGCCGAGGCCTGGTTCGCCCAGCCGTCGGGCCTGGCGGTGTCCGCGGACGGCGAGCGGCTCTGGGTGGCCGACTCGGAGACCTCGGCGGTGCGCTGGGTTTCACGTGAAACAGGTTCGGTGCACACCGCGGTCGGCACCGGCCTGTTCGACTTCGGCCACCGCGACGGCGCCGCCGACCAGGCGCTGCTGCAGCACCCGCTGGGCGTCACCGTGCTGCCGGACGGCTCGGTCGCGATCAGCGACACCTACAACCACGCGCTGCGCCGCTTCGACCCGGAGACCGGCGAGGTGACCACCCTCGCCACGGACGTCCGCGAGCCCTCCGGCGCCGTGGTCGTGGACGGCGACATCGTCGTGGTGGAGTCGGCCCGGCACCGGCTGACCCGGCTGCGCCTGCCCGAGGAGGCCGTCCGGGTCGAGTCGGTGGCGCACCGCACGCAGCGCGCCGCCACCGAGGTCGCCCCCGGGGCCCTGCGGCTGGACGTGGTCTTCCAGGCCCCGTCCGGGCAGAAGCTGGACGAGCGCTACGGCCCGTCGACCCGGCTGCTGGTCAGCTCCACCCCGCCGGAGCTGCTGCTCTCGGGCGAGGGTGCGGACACCGACCTCTCCCGCGAGCTGGTGCTGAACGGGGCGGTCGCCGAGGGCGTGCTGCACGTGTCGGCGATGGCGGCGTCCTGCGACGACGACCCGGAGATCGAGTACCCGGCCTGCCACGTGCACCAGCAGGACTGGGGCGTGCCGGTGAAGCTCACCGCCGACGGCGTGAGCCGGCTGCCGCTGGTCCTCGCCGGCATGGAGTGACCGGACCGGAGTGAACGGGGGCCGTCCGCGCGGCGGCCCCCACCGCCCGCGGACCGGCCCCCGGGGCCCCGGCTCAGCCCTCCAGGAACGCCTTGAGGGCGCTCGCCAGCAGGTACGGGTCCTCGGCGCCGCAGAGCTCGCGGGCGGAGTGCATGGAGAGCGCGGCGATGCCGCAGTCCACGGTGGTGATGCCGAGCCGCGCCGCGGTGATCGGGCCGATGGTGGTGCCGCAGGGCATGGCGTTGTTGGAGACGAAGGTCTGCCACGGCACGCCGGCCTTCTCGCAGGCGGCGGCGAACACGGCCCGGCCGACGCCGTCGGTGGCGTACCGGTTGTTGACGTTGACCTTCAGGATCGGGCCGCCGTTGGGCATCGGGTGGTGGCCCGGCTCGTGCCGCTCGCTGTAGTTGGGGTGCACGGCGTGCCCCATGTCGGAGGAGAGGCAGACGGTGCCGGCCAGCGCCCGGGCGCGGTCCTCGGTGGTGCCGCCGCGGGCGTACACGGTGCGCTCCAGCACGTTGCCGAGCAGCGGGCTCTGCGCACCGGTGTCGGACTCGCTGCCGGTCTCCTCGTGGTCGAAGGCGGCGAGCACCGGGATGTACGCGAGCGGGGCGTCGCCGGTGGCGGCGGCGGCCAGCGCGGCGGTGCCGGCGTGCACCGAGAGCAGGTTGTCCAGCCGGGGGCCGGCCAGCAGTTCGCGGTCGCGGCCGAGGTAGGAGGCGGGCTGCACGTCGTGGGTCATGAGGTCCCAGCCGGCCACGTCGGCGGCGGCCACGCCGGCCCTGCCCGCGACGTACTCGAGGAGCGCGCCCTCGGTCACCTCGCCGATCCCCCAGATCGGGGTGAGGTGGCGCTGCTTGTCGAGCTTCAGGCCCTCGTTGACGGCGCGGTCCAGGTGGATCGCGAGCTGCGGGACGCGCAGCAGCGGCTCGTCGATCTGCACCAGCCGGGCGGTGCCGTCGCGCAGCGCGAGGCGGCCGGAGATGCCGAGGTCGCGGTCGAGCCAGGTGTTCAGCGGGACGCCGCCGTAGATCTCCACGGCGACCTGGCGCCAGCCGGAGGAGCCGGTGTCCGGGATCGGCTTGACCCGGAGGTTGGGCGAGTCGGTGTGGGTGCCGACCACCCGGAACGGCGTCTCGGGGCCCGCCCCCTCGGGCACGTACCAGGCGATCAGCGCGCCCCCGCGGATCAGGTACCGGCCGCCGGCCTCGGCCCCCCAGGCGTCGGTCTCCAGGACCCTGCGGAAGCCCGCCTTCTCCAGCCGCTCGGCCGACGCGGCCACGGCGTGGTAGGGCGAGGGTGCGGCGCCGAGGAAGGCGATCAGATCGTCGGTGTGCGTCCGGTCGAAGTGGGCCGGGCGGTCGGCGGTCGACATGCTGCTCCTGGGTTGAGGGAGGTCGGACGCCGGATGGGGGTACCGGGTCCGCATCTGAGCATATGCCCGTACACGGACATGACGCGGCGAACTCAAAAACGGTGACACAACGGTGAGAACACCGGGACACAGTGCATTCCCGACCGTCCGTCATGCCGCCCGTGACGTTCCGTTTGCCCGGTTCCGTCCGACGGTGAAACGCCGTGGGGCCCGGTCGGCGGACCGGGCCCCACGGCGTGAGGGTGTGTCAGGCAGACTTCAGGGGGCTCAGAAGGCCTCCTCCGCGAGCTCCATGATCTCGTTGTCCACGGCCTCCGCGATCAGGCGCTGCGGGGCGGTGGTGGGCAGGACGTTGCGGGCGAAGAAGCGGGCCGCGGCGACCTTGCCCCGGTAGAACGGGACGTCCTTCTCGGAGGCGCCGGCCTCCAGCTTGGCCAGCGCGACGGCGGCCTGGCGGAGCAGCAGCCAGCCGATGACGACGTCGCCGGAGACCAGCAGCAGGCGGGTGGCGTTGAGGCCGACCTTGTACATGTTGGTGACGTCCTGCTGGACGGCGGTCAGGTCGGCGAGCATCTTGCCGACGATCGCCTCCAGGTCGCCGGCGGCCTTGCCGAGCGCCTCGCGCTCGGCGGCCAGGGCGTCGCCGCCCTCGCCGGTGGCGATGAACTTCTGGATCTGCTCGGAGACGGCGGTGAGCGCCTGGCCGCCGTCCTTGACGATCTTGCGGAAGAAGAAGTCCTGGCCCTGGATGGCGGTGGTGCCCTCGTACAGGGTGTCGATCTTGGCGTCGCGGATGTACTGCTCGATCGGGTACTCCTGCAGGTAGCCGGAGCCACCGAAGGTCTGCAGGGACTGGGCGAGCTGCTCGTAGGACTTCTCCGAGCCGTAGCCCTTGACGATCGGCAGGAGCAGGTCGTTCAGGCGCTCGGCGGCCTCGTCGCTCTCGCCGCGCAGGCGGGCGGCCAGCACGTCGTCCTGGACGGAGGCGGTGTAGAGCACCAGGGCGCGCATGCCCTCGGCGTACGCCTTCTGCGTCATCAGCGAGCGGCGGACGTCGGGGTGGTGGGTGATGGTGACGCGCGGGGCGGTCTTGTCCAGGAAGTTGGCGATGTCCGCACCCTGCACGCGCTCCTTGGCGTACTCGAGGGCGTTCAGGTAGCCGGTGGACAGGGTGGCGATCGCCTTCGTGCCGACCATCATGCGGGCGAACTCGATGATCTTGAACATCTGGCGGATGCCGTCGACCTTCTCGCCGAGCAGCCAGCCCTTGGCCGGGTGCTTGGCGCCGAAGGTCATCTCGCAGGTGTTCGAGGCCTTGAGGCCCATCTTGTGCTCGACGTTGGTGGCGTAGACGCCGTTGCGCTCGCCGAGCTCGCCGGTCTCCCAGTCGAAGTCGTACTTCGGCACGATGTAGAGGCCGAGGCCCTTGGTGCCGGGCTTGCCGCCCTCGGGGCGGGCCAGCACCAGGTGGATGATGTTGTCGGACATGTCGTGCTCACCGGAGGTGATGAAGCGCTTCACGCCCTCGATGTGCCAGGAGCCGTCCTCCTGCTTGATCGCCTTGGTGCGGCCGGCGCCGACGTCCGAGCCGGCGTCCGGCTCGGTCAGCACCATGGTGGCGCCCCAGAGGCCGTCGACCATGCGCTGGGCGACCTTGTGCTGCTCCTCGGTGCCCTCCTCGTAGACGACGCCGGCGAAGGCCGGGCCGGAGGAGTACATCCAGATGGCGGGGTTCGAGCCGAGGACCTGCTCCGCGTAGGCCCAGACCAGGGAGGACGGGGTGACCTGGCCGCCGATGCCCTCCGGGATGCCCAGGCGCCACCACTCGGCGTCCATGAAGGTCTGGTAGCTCTTCTTGAAGGTGGCCGGGACGGGCGCGGTGTTGGTCTCCGGGTCGAAGACCGGCGGGTTGCGGTCGGTGTCGGTGAAGGACGCGGCGAGGTCGTTCTCGGCGAGGCGGGAGATCTCGCTGAGGATGTTCTTCGCGGTGTCGACGTCCATGTCGGCGAACGGGCCGGTGCCGTACACCTGCTCGCGGCCGAACACCTCGAACAGGTTGAACTCCACGTCCCGCAGGTTGGACTTGTAGTGACCCATGACCGTTTCTCCGGTTCGTCTGCTTGCCGTGGGCCCGCCGATCGAGCGCCACTTACCCACCAGTACGCACCATGATGCTACCCGGCAGTAACTTGGGCAAGCCCTCTCACGGCAAAGCCTTATGAACGTGGTCACGTCCCACAACCCCGGACGCGCACACCTTGTGAGATCCGTCCCCCCTGCGGGGCGCCCCGGCCCGGTAGCCTTGCCCCGTGTACGGCTACGAGCAGACCGCGTACCAGGACCCCTACCAGCAGCAGGCGGGGATGAACGGCATGCCCGGCCCCGGCCCGTACGGCGACCCCCAGCAGGGGGGCGCCCAGCAGTCCCTCTACCCGGAGCCCTCGCCGCCCTCGCTGGCCGACGCCGTCCGGGCCTTCACCACCGGCTCGATGCCGGTCGAGGACTTCCAGGCGATCTTCATCACCTCGAAGGTGCACTGCCCGCGCGGCGACCGCCCCGGCTTCCTCGCCCTGCACAACACCCCGACGCCGGTGATCCCGATGTTCAGCTCGCTCAAGGAGCTGCGGCGCTACGCCGGCAAGGAGTCCAAGCACTTCAGCGTCACCGGCGCGGAGGTCCTGGACCTGCTGCCGACCGGCTACGGCTTCGCGCTCGACATGGAGGGCGAACACCGGATGGTCTTCGACGCGAAGGCGGTCGAGCAGATGGTCGACTTCACCATGCGCCGGATGTACGGCTGACCCCACCCCCGCGGGAGGCGTACGGCCTCCCGCACAGCCACGCCCATTTAGTTCAATGTTCAACTTGCTATTGGTTGAGGATTGAACTAACCTTTCGGACGTAGGCCAGAGAACCCCCTGAAGGAGGCCGACATGCCCGCCGTGACCGTCGAGAACCCGCTGACCCTGCCGCGCGTCACCACCCCCGACCCCGCCGCCGCGGTCGCCCGCCCGGTGCTGGCGGTCGCCACCGCTCCGGAGGGCTTCGAGGGCGAGGGCTTCCCCGTCCGCCGCGCCTTCGCCAAGATCAACACCAAGTTCCTCGACCCGTTCATCATGATGGACCAGATGGGCGAGGTGGAGTACGCCGCCGGGGAGCCCAAGGGCACCCCGTGGCACCCGCACCGCGGCTTCGAGACCGTCACCTACCTGATCGACGGCGAGTTCATCCACAAGGACTCGCACGGCGGCGGCGGCCACCTCGGCGGCGGCGACACCCAGTGGATGACGGCCGGCTCGGGCATCCTGCACATCGAGACCCCGCCGGAGTCGCTGGTCCTCAGCGGCGGCCTGTTCCACGGCATCCAGCTGTGGGTCAACCTGCCCGCGAGCGACAAGATGACCCAGCCGCGCTACCAGGACATCCACGGCGGCCACGTGAAGCTGCTGACCAGCCCGGACGGCGGCGCCGTGCTGCGGCTGATCGCCGGCGAGCTGGACGGGCACCGGGGGCCGGGCGCCACCCACACCCCGATCACCCTGCTGCACGCCACGCTCACCCCGGGCGCCTCCGTCACCCTGCCCTGGCGTCCCGACTTCAACGCCCTCGCCTACGTGCTCAACGGCGACGGCACGGTCGGCACCGAGCGGCGGCCGGTGCACACCGGCCAGGCCGTGGTCTTCGGCGACGGCGACACGATCACCATCACCGCGGACGCCAAGCAGGAGTCCCGCCACCCCAACCTGGACGTGATCGTCCTGGGCGGGCAGCCGATCCGCGAGCCGGTCGCCTGGTACGGCCCGTTCGTGATGAACAGCCACCGGGAGCTGGAGCAGGCCATGAAGGACTTCCAGTCGGGCTCGTTCGGCCACCCGGTCGACTGAACCCGCACCGCTCGCACCCGGGGCCCGGCACACGCCGGGCCCCGGGTGCGTCCGCGGCCCGGCCGGGTCAGATCCGGGCGTAGAGGGCGGCGGCGTCGTCCGACTTCTTGCCGCGCGGCCAGCGCGTGCAGTCGGCGTCCGCCTCCTCGACGGCCCTCACCTGGGCGATCAGCTCGGCCGGCCCCGACTCCGCGAGCAGCCGCAGCGCGTCCGACCAGCTGCCGAGCCGGAAGCGCTCGGTGAACCGGGCCGCGCCGTCGGTCAGCGCCGCCACCCCCCGCAGCTCGTCGAGCGGGACGAAGCCGGTCTCCGCGTGCTCGGCGGCGCGCGGCGTGGCGGCGGCGATCCACGGCCCGTGCCCGGAGTTCCGGGCGGCCCGGACGGCCTGCGCGTACGCGAGGTAGAGCTCGGCCCGCTCGGTGCTGCCCGGCACCGTCGTCCAGACCTGCCGGCGCAGCAGTTCCCCGCCGGGGAAGCGCTGGTTGTCGCCGATCACCCGGGGCGCGCCCTCGCGGGGGTGGAGCACCAGCAGCGAGTCGCCGAGCACCAGGTACTCCAGCGAGCCGCCGACCTTGCGGGCGGCGACCACCATGGCGGCCGGGGTGTTCGGGTTCGCGAGGTCGCAGCGGCCGCCGTGCAGGGCCGCCGTCTCCACGATGGCGTCGCCCAGGCATTCGGCGATCGAGCGGTCGGCCCGGTCGGTGAGCCGGGCGAGGAGGTGGACCCCGAGCCGTCTGGCGTACCAGGCGGTGCCGTGGCGGCACCCGGACTCCAGGTCCGTCGGCATGCTGGAACCGTCCAGCAGCACCAGCGCTTCGGCGGAGGCGGCGGCGAAGTCCTCGCTCTCGCGGCCCGGCCCGTACGGTTCTCCGGCGAGCTGTACCTGCATCGGACCAGTCTGCGTGCGGGCGGCCGCCCGGTACAGGGGTCGGACGGACTCGACCGGCACCGTCGGCGTGCGCCGGAGCGCGCGGTGGCGACCGGCCGGAGCGCGGCTTACGGTCGGGGGATCACCCGCCCTCGCCCGAGGAGTCTGCGATGGTCTGGCAGTTCTTCGTCCTCGTGATCGCGTCGATCGGGTTCCCGATCCTGGCGCTCTTCTACCTGATCGGCGGCCCCCGGTTCCCCGACGAAGTGAAATGAACCCGCCGGGCGGCCGCCGCCGTGGCAGGGTGTGCACTGCACCCGGCCCCTGTCCCGGGGCCCCGTACCGGAGGTCGCGCCATGAGCAAGGAAGCAGCCCCACCCGCCGAGCAGTCCGAGACCGGGGCCGCCCCGGTCGAGGCGGCCGCCGAGGCACCCGCCCAGGAGGACGTGAAGGCGAAGTTCCTCGCCGCGCTGGAGCGCAAGCAGGGCGGCCGCGGGAGCGGCGGCGCCGGGCAGGGCGGCGAGGGCTCGAAGATCCACGGCACGCACGCGGCGGCGGGCGGCAAGCGCACCTTCCGCCGCAAGAGCGGCGGCTGATCCCGAGCCGGACGGCGGGCGGATCCCGGAAGGGGTCCGCCC
>NZ_JBEYFP010000025.1:0-32163 GCF_040634455.1 Kitasatospora sp. NPDC007106 | reverse complement strand
TACCCGGCGACGGGGGCGGCGGGGCGGTGACGGCCGGCACCGGCCGGGCCGCCGGCGGGTGCTCCGACCCGCCGGACAGCGCCCAGGCGCTGCCACCGACTGCCAACAGCGCCACGCCCGCGCTGGCGCCGATCAATGCCCGGCGTCGGCCGCTCCGCACGGCTCTCCCGCCCTCGTCCATCTCCGCGCCCCTCTGCGATCTTGAATCGTGGCGCGGATTCTAGACCGACCCGGGCGCCGTCAGGCGGTGCCCGCGGCCGGGGCGGGCTCCCACGGACGGAACCACGGGTCGGGCCACTGCTCGGCCGCCGCCAGCAGCGGGAAGAGGGTGGCCCCGTCGAGGGTCTCGCGGATGATGTCGGCGTGCCCGCCGTGCCGGGCGGTCTCCTCGATGAGGTGCAGCAGGACCCACCGCACCGACCAGGCGTCGACGTCGGCGGGGAACCACGGCAGGCCCTTGGGGACGGGCACCGGGCGGCCGAGGTCGGGGAGGCCGGCGACGATCGCGTCCGTCTCGGCGGCGGCCTCCGCGTAGTCGGCGAGCATGCCCGCGAGCGTCTCGCCGGGCCCGAGGACGAAGTCGGAGGAGTCGTCCTCGTCGGCCGCTCGCTCGGGGCCGCGGCGGCGCTGCAGCACGAGGTCCATCCAGCCGCGCTCGCAGCGGGCGGCGTGCTTGATCAGTCCGGCGATGCTGAGTTCGCTGGCGGACGGTGCCGACGCGGCCTGCTCGTCGGTGAGGCCGTGCGCGGTGACGCGCAGGCACTGGCGCTGCTGGTCGAGGTAGGCGAGCAGCGCGTGGCGCTCGTCGGTGACGGGCGGGACGTGTCCGGGCATGCGAGGGGTGCCTCTCGGGTGGGTCGGATCGGCCGCGGAGCGGCGCGCTCGCCCGCTGGGACGACCCTCCCGCTCGGGGGCGGAGCAGGTCAAGGCGGTTCGCAAAGAATTTCGGAAACTTGCAGCAAGAGATTGCAGCACCCTCCTACCCGCGACCGGGCCCGGGCCCGGGCCCGGACAGCACGGTGCCGCGGCCACGCCGGTGACGGCAGGACCGCGGCACGGGCACCGGCTCAGTGCGCGGCGGCCTCCCAGTTCGCACCGGAGCCGACCGAGACGTCGAGCGGGGCGCGCAGCGGGTAGGCGCCGGCCATCTGCTCGCGGACGAGCGCCTCGACCTGCTCGCGCTCGCCCGGGGCGACCTCCAGCACGATTTCGTCGTGCACCTGGAGGAGCATCCGGGAGCCGAGGCCGGCCTCGGTGAGGGCCCGGTCGACGTTCAGCATGGCGATCTTGACGATGTCGGCGGCGGAGCCCTGGATCGGCGCGTTGAGGGCCATCCGCTCGGCCATCTCGCGGCGCTGCCGGTTGTCGCTGGTGAGGTCGGGCAGGTAGCGGCGGCGGCCGAGCAGGGTCTCGGTGTAGCCGACCGCGCGGGCCTCCTCGACGACGTCGTTCAGGTAGTCGCGGACGCCGCCGAACCGCTGGAAGTAGGTGTCCATCAGGCCCTGGGCCTCGGCGGGCTTGATGCCGAGCTGCTGGGAGAGGCCGTACGCGGAGAGGCCGTACGCGAGGCCGTAGGACATCGCCTTGATCTTGCGGCGCATCTCGGCGTCGACGGCGTCCCGGGCGACCTCGAACACCTGGGAGGCGACGGTGGTGTGCAGGTCCTCGCCGCTGAGGAAGGCCTCGACCAGGGCCTCGTCCTCGGAGAGGTGGGCCATGATGCGCAGCTCGATCTGCGAGTAGTCGGCGGTGAGCAGCGACTCGTAGCCCTCGCCGACGACGAAGGCCCGGCGGATCGCGCGGCCCTCCTCGGTGCGGACGGGGATGTTCTGCAGGTTCGGGTCCTGCGAGGAGAGCCGGCCGGTGGCGGCGACCATCTGGTTGAAGGTGGTGTGGATGCGGCCCTGCGGGGAGACCGTCTTGAGCAGGCCCTCGACGGTGGTGCGCAGCTTGGCCTGGTCGCGGTGGCGCAGCAGGATCACCGGGAGCTCGTTGGTGGTCTGGGTGGCCAGCCAGGTGAGCGCGTCGGCGTCGGTGGTGTAGCCGGTCTTGATCTTCTTGGTCTTGGGCAGGCCGAGCTCGCCGAAGAGGATCTCCTGGAGCTGCTTGGGCGAGCCCAGGTTGAAGGGGTGCCCGGCGGCGGCGTGCGCCTCGTCGACGCAGCGCTGGATCTCGGCGGCGAACTGGGACTCCAGGCCGGTGAGCCAGTCCCGGTCGGCGGCGATGCCGTAGCGCTCCATCCGGGCGAGCAGCTCGGCGATCGGCAGCTCCATGTCGTGGAACAGCTCGGCGGCGCCGACCTCGGCGAGCCGGCCGTCGAACAGCTCGGCGAGGTCGAGGATCGCGCGGGCCTGGACCATGAGGGCGCGGGCGGCGGCGCCGGCGTCCTCCTCCGGGGCGTCGAAGGAGAGCTGGCCGGTCTCGGCCGCGGCGGCCGGGGCGAGCGAGCGGGCGAGGTACTCCTCGGCGAGGACGTCGAGGGTGAAGGTGCGCCGGCCGGGCTTCTCCAGGTAGGCGGCGAGGGCGGTGTCGGCGGTGACGCCGCCGATCCGCCAGCCCTGCTCGGCGAAGGCCCGCATGACGTGCTTGGCGATGTGCAGCGCCTTGGGGTGGTCCGGGTCGGCGAGCCAGGCGGTGAAGGCCTGGTCGTCGGCCTGGTCGAGGGCGGCCGGGTCGAACCAGGCGGCGGCGTCGCCGGCGGCGAGGGCGACCTCCTGGACGCGGCCGGTGCCGAGCGCCCAGGTGTAGACGGCGGCGATCGCGGTGCGGCCCTTGCCGTGCTCGGCGAGCCAGGCGGTGAGGGCGCCGGGCGCGGTCAGCACGTCGCCGTCGACCTCGGGGCCGGCGACGGTCTCGGGGGTCTCCGTCTCGGCGGCGCCGGCCGGGTCCATGGCGTAGACCCGCTCGCGGAAGTTCGGGTTGCGGAACTCCAGCGACTCCATGATCTGGCCGACGGCCGGCTTGTCGAAGGGCCGGCGGGCGAGGTCGGCGACGCCGAGCGGCAGGTGGACGTCGCGCACCAGCTCGGTGAGGATGCGGTTGCGCTTGACCGAGTCGAGGTGCTCGCGGAGCTTCTCGCCGATCTTGCCCTTGACCTCGTCGGCGCGGGCGACCAGCTCGTCGAAGGAGCCGAACTGGTTGACCCACTTCGCCGCGGTCTTCTCGCCGACGCCGGGGATGCCGGGCAGGTTGTCGGACGGGTCGCCGCGCAGCGCCGCGAGGTCGGGGTACTGGGCGGGGGTGACGCCGTACTTCTCGGCGACCTTCTCGGGGGTGTAGCGGGTGAGCTCGGAGACGCCCTTGGTCGGGTAGAGCACGGTGACGTGCTCGCCGACGAGCTGCAGGGAGTCCCGGTCGCCGGTGACGATCTGCACCTCGAAGCCGTCGGCGGCGGCGGCCGTGGCCAGGGTGGCGATGATGTCGTCGGCCTCGAAGCCCTCGGCGGTGATCCGCGGGACGTGCATGGCGTCGAGCAGCTCGCCGATCAGGCCGACCTGGCTGCGGAACTCGTCCGGGGTGGCCGAGCGGTTGGCCTTGTAGTCGGGGAACTCGGCGGAGCGGAAGGTCTGCCGGGAGAGGTCGAAGGCGACCGCGAGGTGGGTGGGCCGCTCGTCGCGCACCGTGTTGGCCAGCATCGAGGCGAAGCCGTACACGGCGTTGGTCGGCTGCCCGGTGGCGGTGTTGAAGTTCTCCACGGGCAGCGCGTAGAAGGCCCGGTAGGCCATCGAATGCCCGTCGAGCAGCATCAGCCGGCGCCGCCCGCCGCCCGCCGTGTCCTCACCTGCGTCCGGCACAGCCCTGTCCGCACCCTGCACAGCCACGTCAACGTCCGTTCCTGCCGGTTCCTCTGCCACGCCTCGATCCTAGGGCGCGGCACCGACACGGCCCGCCACCGTACCGGGGCCGCGGCGGTGTCGGCCCTGGCCGCCCAGGGGGTCGCGGGCCGGTCGTACGATCACAGACAGCACGACGACGTGACCCCCACCGGCAGGAGCACCATGACCGACGCGGCCCCCGTAGTACTGAACGTGCCCCAGGACGTCCTCGACCACTTCGCGAAGCTCGGGGTCAGCCCGGAGACCTTCTCCGGCGGGCACCTGGGCGAGAAGCTCGGCATCCGGATCACCGAGGCCTCGCCGGACCGGGTGGTGGGCACGATGCCGGTCGAGGGCAACCAGCAGCCGTACGGGCTGCTGCACGGCGGCGCCTCGGCGGCGCTCGCCGAGACGATCGGGTCGATCGGCGCGATGCTGCACGCCGGGCCGGGCCGGTACGCGGTGGGCGTCGACCTCAACGCCACCCACCACCGGTCGGCGACCTCCGGCCTGGTGACGGGCGTGGCGACGGCCGTCTTCAAGGGCCGCACCGCCGCGACGTACGAGATCGCGGTCACCGACGACACCGGCAAGCGGATCACCAGCTGCCGGCTGACCTGCATGCTGCGCGACCTGTAGCACCGGCCCCGCCGCGCGCCGTCCCGCCGCGCACCCGCCGTTCCCCGGCGGGTGGGCGGCGGTTGTGTTCGAGCTCCGTTTGGGCACGGCCGGTCGGGGGCAGACCCTCCCGGACGAGGGGGCACCAGCATGTCCGGCGCACGGCACGGCGGAGCCGCACCCGGCGGTCACGGACACCTCGGCCCGATCGAGCCGGCCGAGGGGACGGAGGCACCGCCGCCCCCGCCGCTGCCCCTGCACCACCTGCTGAGCAGACGTCAGAAGACCGTGCTGACCGTGGTGTTCGTCGCCGTGGTCGTGGTGCTGACGCTGCGCCACCCCGGACGCGACCCGACGCCCGCGCCGGCGGCCGAGGTGCCGCCGGTGCCCTCGGTGATCTCCCACCTGCACTACGCCGGGCCGGTGTCACCGCCGGCCGGGCCGGGGCAGGTCTTCGCCCTGCGGGTGTCGGCGGAGGCGGACCGGCCGTACGAGGTGGTGGCGGTTCGCCAGAGCTATCCCGGTTTGTCCGTCACGGTGACGGGCGGACTCCCTGTGACCGTCACGCCGGAGCGGCCGGTGCTGCTGACCGTGGAGTACCGGGTCACGGACTGCGCGGGGGCACCGCCGGACGCCGGGATGCCTTTCCTCGATGTAACGCTGCGTAACACGCGCGCAATCGAGACCGTGAGCCAGATCCTCGGCACCCAGTACGCCCGCGACCTGTCCCAAAGGCTGCATTCGGCGTGCCCGATTTCCGGTTACCGGACGCAGGTGTCCGCACGTGCAGTGACGAACACTCATGTCCGATAGTCGAACACCGCCGGTAGCAGGCGTTTTCCTGTACGACACCGTTTCGGTGGGCGAGACGACACTTAGCAGCCCGCGCAGAACGGGGCGTGGATGACCAATATTCGAGATTTTCGAAGAGGTCCGCATAACAAGAGAATCACAGCATGTCCGCAGGTCTGCCGGAGCCTGCCGAAGCCGTTCTAGAGTCACGGCCAGTCACCGCGCCAACCGATCGGGCCAGGCCCCAGCGCGCGACCCGGCACCGCCACTCCGGCGCACTGCCTACCTGATCCAGAAGGGGAACTTCGTGCGTAACCGTTCTCTGCTTGTCGTGAGCATCGCAGTCGTCGGAGCTCTCACCGTGTCGGCCTGCGGCTCCCGCGGTGAGAAGTCGGGCGCCAGCGGCGACGCCGGCGGCACCACCGTCACCATCGGCGTCGACGCCCCGCTGACCGGTCCGCTGTCCGCCCTCGGCCTCGGCATCCAGCACTCCGTCGAGCTGGCCGCCAAGATCGCCAACGACAACAAGGAAGTTCCCGGCGTCACCTTCAAGGTGAAGGCCCTGGACGACAAGAAGTCGCCCCAGGAAGGCCAGCAGAACGCCACCGCCCTGGTCGCCGACAAGAGCGTCCTCGGCGTCGTCGGCCCGCTGAACTCCGGTGTCGCCCAGTCGATGCAGCAGGTCTTCGAGTCCGCGAGCCTGGTCGAGGTCTCCCCGGCCAACACCAACCCCGCCCTGACCCAGGGCGAGAAGTTCGAGACCGAGAAGAAGCGCACCTTCAAGACGTACTTCCGCACCGCGACCACGGACGCCATCCAGGGCCCGTTCGCCGCGCAGTACGCCTACACCGACCTCGGCAAGAAGACCGCCTACCTGATCGACGACAAGAAGACCTACGGCGTGGGCCTGGTCGGCGCCTTCCAGAAGGAGTTCACCAAGCTCGGCGGCACCATCAAGGGCCAGGACCACATCGACGAGAACAACCTGGACTTCTCGGCCGTGGTCACCAAGGCCAAGGCCGCCGGCGCCGACGTCATCTACTACGGCGGCGAGTACCCGCAGTCCGGCCCGCTGTCCGACCAGCTCAAGAAGGCCGGCGTCACCGCCCCCGTCTTCGGCGGCGACGGCATGTACGACCCCGAGTACATCAACAAGGCCAACAAGAACGCCAACGGCGACTTCGCGACCTCCGTCGGCGCCCCGGTCGAGTCCCTCGACTCCGCCAAGAAGTTCGTCGCCGACTACAAGGCGGCCGGCTACTCCGACCCGTACGCGGCCTACGGCGGCTACTCCTACGACGCCGCCTGGTCGATCGTCCAGGCCGTCAAGGCCGTCGTCGCCGACAACGGCGGCAAGGTGCCGTCCGACGCCCGCGCCAAGGTCGTCACCGCGATGAGCAAGGTCGGCTTCGACGGTGTCACCGGCAAGGTCGGCTTCGACGAGTTCGGCGACGCGGTCAACAAGCAGCTGACCGTCTACACCGTCAAGGACGGCGCCTGGGCGGTCGCCAAGTCCGGCACCTACGCCGGCTGACCCACCCCCGGTTGATCCACGGCCGACCCACACGGCCGCACCCGGAGCAGCACGCAACAGAACGAACCACCGGCGGGGGCGCTGAGAACCAGCGTCCCCGCCGTCCCACAACGGTTCGTCCCCACCCCGCAAGCGAACCCCACCCCGAATCCACTCGGAGGCCCAGCGGTGCACGAACTGCCGCAGCAGCTGGCCAACGGCCTGATCCTCGGCTCCCTCTACGGGCTGATCGCGATCGGCTACACAATGGTCTACGGCATCGTCCAGCTCATCAACTTCGCCCACGGCGAGATCTTCATGACCGGTGGGTTCGGAGCCCTCACCACATACTTGGTCCTTCCCCCCGGCACCAGCCTCTGGCTCGCCCTGCCCCTGATGCTCCTGGGCGGCGTGCTGATCTCCGTGATCGTCGCCGTGGCCGCCGAGCGCTTCGCCTACCGCCCGCTGCGCGGTGCCCCGAAGCTCGCCCCGCTGATCACCGCGATCGGCCTCTCGCTCGCGCTCCAGCAGGTCGTCGAGCAGTTCTACCCGGGCGCCAAGTCCGGCCGCAGCTTCCCGCAGCTGCCCGGCGGCCCGTACCACATCGGCAGCGTCACCCTGCAGCCCGCCGACATCTTCCTGTTCGTCGCCGCCCCGCTCTGCATGGGCGCGCTCGCCGCCTTCGTCGGCAAGACCCGCACCGGCCGCGGCATGCAGGCCACCGCGCAGGACCCCGACACCGCGAAGCTGATGGGCATCAACACCGACCGCATCATCGTGATCGCGTTCGCGCTCGGTGCCGCCTTCGCCGCGGTCGCCGCCGTCGGCTGGGGCCTGCGCTACGGCCAGGTCTCCCCCACCATGGGCTTCCTCGCCGGCCTCAAGGCCTTCACCGCGGCCGTCCTCGGCGGCATCGGCAACATCTACGGCGCCATGCTCGGCGGCCTCGTCCTCGGTGTCGCGGAGGCCCTCGCCACCGCGTACATCCAGGAGATCCCCGGCATGCACCAGCTCGGCGGCGGCTCCTGGGCCAACGTCTGGGCCTTCGTCCTCCTGATCGTCGTCCTCCTCGTGCGGCCACAAGGCCTACTCGGTGAGCGCGTCGCGGACCGAGCCTGAGGAACGGAGCAGCCACCATGACCACCACCAAGAGCCCCGCCCTCCCGCTGCCGCTCCCGGCCGCCAAGGCGCTCGTCCTCGCGGGCGGCCTCGCCACCGCCGCCTCCACGTTCATCCACTGGACCTGGACCTCGGAGTTCCCCGGCGACCTCACCGTCGACGGCTACCCCGGCGGCCTGCAGATCCTCACCCTCGCGGCCGGCCTGCTGATCGCCCTCTTCTCGCTGCCGCTGTACGGCGTGAAGGGCACCCGCTGGCTCACCCCCGCCGGCCCCGAGGCACCGGTCCTCGTCCTCGGCGCGGCCGCCGCGGCCACCACCTGGTTCACCCTGATCGCGATCGCCACCGAGCTCGGCGGCCTCGCGAACCTGGAGCCCGGCGGCTGGATCGCCGGCGTGGCCTCCCTGCTCCCCCTGATCGGCGCCCTCGGCCTGCCGCAGACCCGCACCACCGTCGGACTCCCCTCCTCCGGCGGCGTGCTCGCCATCACCCGGCACTACCTGGGCGCCTTCACCCGCCTCGTCGGCCCGAACCCCGACCTGGCCCCCGCGAAGCCGCTCAACCGCTGGGTCGAGACGCTGATCATCATCGCGGTCGCCGGCCTCGGCCTGACCGTCTTCACCTACGGCATCGTCACCGAGTACGGCGAGCTGTTCATCGGCTTCCTGATCCTCACCGCCATCGGCACCTGGGCCCTGATGCGCGCCGGCCTCGTCTCCCGGCTGACCGCGCTCACCGCCCGCCACCGCGGCACCACCACCGCCGCCGCCTTCGCCGCGGCCGCCGCGTTCCCCTTCACCCAGAGCGACGACCACTTCGCCTCGGTCGGCGTCAACATCCTGATCTTCGCCACCGTCGCCCTCGGCCTGAACGTCGTCGTCGGCCTCGCCGGCCTCCTCGACCTCGGCTACGTCGCCTTCCTCGGCGTCGGCGCCTACGCCGCCGCCCTGGTCTCCGGCTCCACCAGCTCCCCCGTCGGCCTGCACCTGCCCTTCTGGGGCGCCGCCCTGGTCGGCATGGCCGCGGCCCTGGTCTTCGGCGTCGTCATCGGCGCCCCGACCCTGCGGCTGCGCGGCGACTACCTCGCCATCGTGACCCTCGGCTTCGGAGAGATCTTCCGCATCGCGGTCAACAGCCTCGACGGCGTCTCCGGCCCCAAGGTCACCAACGGCCCGAACGGCATCCGCAACATCCCCGACCTCGACATCCTCGGGTTCGACTTCGGCCAGGCGCACACCTTCGGGTCCTTCACCCTCGGACGCTTCGCCAACTACTTCCTGCTGATGCTGCTCGTCACCGCGTTCGTCGTGACGGTCTTCAGCCGGGCCAACGACTCCCGCATCGGCCGCGCCTGGGTCGCCATCCGCGAGGACGAGACCGCCGCACAGGCCATGGGCATCAACGGCTTCAAGCTCAAGCTGCTCGCCTTCGCCCTCGGCGCCGCGCTCGCCGGCCTCGCCGGCACCGTCATGGCCCACGTCAGCTACAGCGTCGTCCCCGACCCCTACCAGTTCGCCGGCGCCGTCCCGCCCAACAGCGCCTTCCTGGTCGCGGCCGTCGTCCTCGGCGGCATGGGCACCATCGCCGGCCCGCTGCTCGGTGCCACCCTGCTCTACCTGATCCCGGAGAAGCTCGTCTTCCTGAAGGAGTACCAGCTCCTCGTCTTCGGCATCGCGCTCGTCCTCCTGATGCGCCTGCGGCCCGAGGGCCTCATCGCCAACCGCCGCGCCCAGCTCGAGTTCCACGACAAGGACACCGACGACGCGGCCCCGGCGGAGACCGACGACGCACCCGCCAGCACCGACCCCGGCAGCACCGCCGGCCTCACCACCGCAGGGGCGTGAGACACACCATGACCACCCAGACCGTCCCGGCCCCCCGCCCCGAGGGCACCGCGGCCGCCACCCCCCTGCTCGAAGCCAGCGGCGTCGTCATGCGCTTCGGCGGCCTCACCGCCGTCAACAACGTCGACCTCACCGTCAACAAGGGCGAGATCGTCGGCCTGATCGGCCCCAACGGCGCCGGCAAGACCACCTTCTTCAACTGCCTCACCGGCCTGTACGTCCCCACCGAGGGCACCGTCCGGTACCAGGGCACCGTCCTGCCGCCCAAGCCCCACCTCGTCACCTCCGCCGGCATCGCCCGGACCTTCCAGAACATCCGGCTCTTCGCCAACATGACCGTCCTGGAGAACGTCCTCGTCGGCCGCCACACCCGCACCAAGGAGGGCCTGCTCTCCGCCCTGCTGCGCGGCCCCGGCTACAAGAAGGCCGAGGCGGAGGGCCGCGAGAAGGCCATGGAACTCCTGGAGTTCATCGGCCTCGACCACAAGGCCGACCACCTCTCGCGCAACCTCCCCTACGGCGAGCAGCGCAAGCTCGAGATCGCCCGCGCCATGGCCAGCGAGCCCGGCCTGCTGCTGCTCGACGAGCCCACCGCCGGCATGAACCCGCAGGAGACCCGCGCCGCCGAGGAGCTCGTCTTCGCGATCCGCGACAAGGGCATCTCCATCCTCGTCATCGAGCACGACATGCGGTTCATCTTCAACCTGTGCGACCGCACCGCCGTGCTCGTCCAGGGCCAGAAGATCGTCGAGGGCGACAAGGAGACCGTCCAGAACGACGAGCGCGTCATCACCGCCTACCTCGGTGCGCCCCTCGAGGGCGCCACCGACACGGCAGCAAGCACGGAGGAAGACCAGTGACAGCTCTTCTCGAGGTCGAGGACCTCCGCGTCTCCTACGGCAAGATCGAAGCCGTCAAGGGGATCAGCTTCTCCGTCAAGCAGGGCGAGGTCACCACGCTCATCGGCACCAACGGCGCCGGCAAGACCACCACCCTGCGCACCCTGTCCGGGCTGCTCAAGCCCACCCAGGGGAAGATCACCTTCGACGGGCAGGCGCTCTCCACCGTCCCCGCCCACAAGATCGTGTCGCTGGGCCTGGCCCACTCCCCCGAGGGCCGGCACATCTTCCCGCGCATGAGCATCGAGGAGAACCTCCTCCTCGGCGCCTTCCTGCGCAAGGACTCCACCGGCATCACCGAGGACGTCGAGCGCGCCTACGCGCTCTTCCCGATCCTCGGCGAGCGCCGCAAGCAGGCCGCGGGCACCCTGTCCGGCGGCGAGCAGCAGATGCTCGCCATGGGCCGCGCCCTGATGTCCCGTCCCAAGCTGCTCATGCTGGACGAGCCCTCCATGGGCCTGTCCCCGCTGATGATGCAGAAGATCATGGCGACCATCGTCGAGCTCAAGGCCTCCGGCACCACCATCCTGCTCGTCGAGCAGAACGCGCAGGCCGCGCTCTCGCTCTCCGACCGGGGCTACGTCATGGAGACCGGCCGCATCGTGCTCACCGGCACCGGCGCGGACCTGCTCCACGACGAGTCCGTCCGCAAGGCCTACCTCGGCGAGGACTGACCCGGCACACGCAGCAGGAGGCCCGACCGCATCGGCGGCCGGGCCTCCTGGCGTTCCCGGTGCGTCCCGGGCGGAGCCGCGTCAGCCCCGTCAGCCCTCGTCCTTGCCCGCGTCGGCCTTCTTGCGGTCCTGCGCCTCGCCCTCCTCGATCACGGCCTGCGCCACGGCGGCCATGGTCATCCGGCGGTCCATCGAGGTCTTCTGGATCCAACGGAACGCGGCCGGCTCGGTCAGCCCGAACTTCGTCTGCAGCACGCTCTTCGCCCGGTCCACCAGCTTGCGGGTCTCCAGCCGCTGCGAGAGGTCGGCGATCTCCTCCTCCAGCGTGCGCATTTCGGTGTAGCGCGAGACCGCCATCTCGATCGCCGGCACCAGGTCGCTCTTGCTGAACGGCTTCACGATGTACGCCATCGCACCGGCGTCCCGGGCCCGGTCGACGAGCTCGCGCTGCGAGAACGCCGTCAGCATCAGCACCGGGGCGAGGTGCTGCTCGTGGATCCGCTCGGCCGCCGACAGACCGTCCAGGACGGGCATCTTCACGTCCAGGATCACCAGGTCCGGCTTCAGCTCCTCGACCAGCTTCACCGCCGTCTCGCCGTCCCCGGCCTCACCGACGACGGTGTATCCCTCCTCCTCCAGCATCTCCTTGAGGTCCAGGCGGATCAGCGCCTCGTCCTCGGCGATGACGATGCGGGTGATCTGGGGCGACTCGATCTCAAGCGGCTGGGGCTGCTCGTCGGCGGTGCTCACGGGGCTCCTTGTTCCGGCGGGGTGCTGCATGCACGAGCCTACCTAGCTGCGGCATCAGACGCGCACAGGGTATCCTGCTCACGCCCAGCCGAGCCGGGTTGGTGGAACGGCATACACGGATGTCTCAAACACATCTGCCCGAGAGGGCTTGCGGGTTCGAATCCCGCACCCGGCACCTTTGACCGCTTGCGATTCACAGGCGTTACCGCCGATACGGCATTTTCACCATCACGGGTGAGTTCGTCCCCGTCCGCTCCGCACCCGAGCCTCGCGGCCGCACCGTGGACGCATGAGCGAACCCACGGTGAGGGAACAGGCCGTCGGGCTGCTGCGCGCGGGCGTGCCCAACGCGGAGGTGGCCCGCCGGCTCGGGGTGCCGCCCGGCACCGTCGCCTGGTGGAAGCACCGGGAGAACGCCCGCCGCGGCGAACTGCCCGGCCGCAAGCGGTCGACCTGCCCGCACTGCCACGGCGACCCGCTGGACACCGCCGCCTACTGCCACCTGCTCGGGCTCTACCTCGGCGACGGCCACATCCTCCACCCTCCGCGGCAGCGGGCGCCGCACCTCACCGTCACCTGCGACGACCGGTGGCCGGGCGTCATGGACTCGGTGGAGCGGGCGATGCGGCGGGTCCTGCCGAACAACTCCCCGTGCCGGGTACGGCGCGAGGGCTGCCACGACGTCAAGGTGTACTCCACCCACCTGGTCTGCCACTTCCCCCAGCACGGCCCGGGCCGCAAGCACGAGCGCCGGATCGTCCTGGAGCCCTGGCAGCAGGCGGCGGTGGACGCCCACCCGTGGGAGCTGCTGCGCGGGTTGCTGCACTCCGACGGCTGCCGGATCACCAACTGGGCCACCCGCACGGTGGGCGGCACCGTCCGCCGCCACGAGTACCCGCGCTGGTTCTTCACCAACACCTCCGCCGACATCCGGCGCATCTTCACCGACACCCTCGACGCGGTCGGCGTCGAGTGGCGGGCCTCGGCGCCGCGCCCCCGGGGCCAGGTGAACGTCTCGGTGGCGCGGCGTGCCTCGGTGGCGCTGGTGGACGCGCACGTCGGCCCGAAGTGGTGACCCCCGGGTGCGGGCGGGTCAGCCGACGGGGCCGGCGGCCGTGACGCCGGTGACGTGGAAGACCGCGGTGGCGGGGGTGCCGTTGCGGTCGGGGTCGGTGACGGTGAGGGTGTAGTCGCCGTCGGCGGCGCCGCTGAAGACGAACCAGGCGGCCTGGTTCTGACGGGTGGGCCGGTCCGGGTAGATGGCCTCGATGGGGGCGCTGCTGGGGCCGACCTCCTGGCCGCCGGGCAGGCGCAGGCGCAGGCTGTCGCCGCTGACGGCCATGCCGGCGGGGCCGACGGTGCCGGTCATGTCGTAGGTGAGGTAGAGGGCGCGCTCACCGAGCTTGAGCGGGGAGTTGGCGGTGTCGGCGCGCAGTTGGGCGCTCTTGAGGGTGAGGGCGAGGCGGCCGCCGGTGACGGTGTGGGCGGCGGGGAGGGCGAGGTCGAGGGGCTTGAGGTCGGCGGCGGGTCGGCCCCCGTTGCCGAGCGGGAGGACCGCCTGGTTCTGGCCGGGGTCGCCGAGCACGAGGGAGGCTCCGTCGAGGGTGAAGCCGGCGGGGGTGGTGAAGGTGATCGGGAGGGTGTTGCTCGCGCCGGGGGTGGGCGGCACGGCGGTGCCGTGGTCACCGGCGAGGGGGGTGCCGTTGACGTCGACGGAGATGGTGGGCCAGTCGTTGACGGGCGTGGTGCGGAAGGTGTTGGTGACGGTGGTGGTGAGGACGAGCCGGCCGCCGGTGGTGTCGGTGGCGGGCGTGGTGGCGGCGGTCTTGACGTCGAAGCGCAGGCCGCCCGAGTAGAGGGTGCGGCCGATGGTGGTGGTGCCGGCGGCGCCGGCCGCGGTGTGACCGGCGGCGGTCGCACCGGTCGCGCCGGTCACGGTGGCGGTGGCCTTGGCGGGTGGTGCAGCGGGGCTGCCGGCACCGTCGGGCGTGCACGCGGTGGCGAGGCCGACGGCGAGGAGGACGGTGGCGGTGGCGAGGGCGTTGGCTCTTGCGGTGCGGGTTCTCGCGGGGCGGGGTCTGGCGCTGTTGCTCATGGTCGGTGCTCCCCTTCGGGCGGCCCTGCTGCCGGGCCGGTCGGGGGGAACGTACCCGCGGCGGGCGGGCGGGAGGCGGGCTGTCACCGGATGGGGACGGTTCCGGTGCGCCGTCGGGGTGTTCGCAGCGCCGGTGTGACGGTGCGGCCCCCGCCGGGGCGGGGGCCGCGGGTGAACGGGCCGCCTCAGTTGTCGAGTTCGCCGACGTGGTGGACGCGGACGAGGTTGGTGGATCCGGCGAGGCCGGGGGGCGAGCCGGCGGTGATGACGACGATGTCGCCCTTCTTGCAGCGGCCGAGGCCGATGAGTTGGGCGTCGACCTGGGCGACCATCTCGTCGGTGGTGGGGACGAACGGGCCGAGGAAGGTCTCCACGCCCCAGGTGAGGGCGAGTTGGCTGCGGACGGCGGGTTCGTAGGTGAAGGCGAGGACGGGGATGGGCGAGCGGTAGCGGGTGAGGCGGCGGGCGGTGTCGCCGCTCTGGGTGAAGGCGATGAGGTACTTGGCGTGCAGGAAGTCGCCGATCTCGGCGGCGGCGCGGGCGACGGCGCCGCCCTGGGTGCGGGGCTTGTTGCGGTCGGTGAGCGGGGGGAGGCCGGCGGCGAGGACGTCCTCCTCGGCGGCCTCGATGATGCGGCCCATGGTGCGGACGGTCTCGACGGGGTACTTCCCGACGGAGGTCTCGCCGGAGAGCATGACGGCGTCGGTGCCGTCGAGGACGGCGTTGGCGACGTCGGAGGCCTCGGCGCGGGTGGGCCGGGAGGCGTGGATCATCGAGTCGAGCATCTGGGTGGCGACGATGACCGGCTTGGCGTTCCGCTTGGCGAGCTTGATGGCGCGCTTCTGGACGACGGGCACCTGCTCCAGGGGCATTTCGACGCCGAGGTCGCCGCGGGCGACCATGATGCCGTCGAAGGCGTCGACGATGGCGTCCAGGGCGGCGACGGCCTGCGGCTTCTCGATCTTGGCGATGACGGGGAGCCGGCGGCCCTCCTCGTCCATGATGCGGTGGACGTCCTCGACGTCGCGGCCGCTGCGGACGAAGGAGAGGGCGACGACGTCGGCCCCGAGGCGGAGTGCCCAGCGCAGGTCGTCGACGTCCTTGTCGCTCAGCGCGGGCACGGAGACGGAGATGCCGGGGAGGTTGAGGCCCTTGTGGTCGGAGACGAGGCCGCCCTCCAGCACGGTGGTGCGGATGCGGGGGCCGTCGACGGCGGTGACCTGGAGGCAGACCCGGCCGTCGTCGACGAGGACGTGCTCGCCGGGGAGGACGTCCTCGGCGAGGCCGGCGTAGGTGGTGCTGCAGAGGTCGCGGGTGCCGGGGACGTCCTCGACGGTGATGGTGAACTCGTCGCCGCGTTCAAGAAGTACGGGACCGTCGGCGAAGGTGCCGAGCCGGATCTTCGGGCCTTGGAGATCGACGAGGATGCCGACGCTGCGGCCGCTCTCGTCGGCGGCCTTGCGGACCCGGTGGTAGCGCTCCTCGTGTTCGAGCTGGGAGCCGTGGCTGAGGTTGAACCGGGCGATGTCCATGCCGGCCTCGACCAGGGCCTTGATCTGGTCGTACGAGTCGGCGGCGGGCCCGAGTGTGCAGACGATTTTTGCTCGGCGCATGCCTGTAGAGCGTAGGGATTACCGGGGCGTAACAACGGTGTTCCGGCGGGCTGCCTTGCGGCTGTTGCAGAAAGTTTTGATTAACAAACTGACACAACGTGAGCTTTGGCGCTGTGAGATCGAATTGGCGTCCGAAGCGGTCGCCGCCGACCTGCGGGAACGCGGCGGGCGGCCGGGGCCGGCGGCCCGGAGGGTGAGCCGGGTGGCAGCGGGTTGACGGTGTGTCGGTCCGGTGGCGGACCGGTCGCGGTCATGTCGGGGTCACCGACATCTCACCTGTCCGCAACGTCGGGGGGCTGTCGCGGCGGGCGTTTTGGCGGCAGACTTCTACGCGCGTTTCTCTACGCGCGTCACCACCGGTCGGCAGCACCGCGGCCGACCGTCCGTCACCGCCCCACGCTGGAGTCCTCCATGCCCCTGAACCGCCGTGAGTTCGTCTCGCGCTCGGCCGCCACCGCGGCCGGTGCCGCCCTGGCCGGCGGCCTGCCGGTCGTCGCGGCCGCCCCCGCCGCCGCGGCCCAGGGCGCGGACGCCCGCAAGGCCCCGCAGAAGCAGGGCTTCACCGTGATGGGCACCACCGACCTGCACGGCCGGGTGCTCAACTGGGACTACTTCACCGACGCCGAGTACGACGACAAGGCGCACAACGACGTCGGCCTCGCCAAGATCTCCACCCTGGTGAAGCAGGTCCGCGAGGAGAAGGGCTGCCACCGCACCCTGCTGATCGACTCCGGCGACACCATCCAGGGCACCCAGCTCGCCTACTACTACGCCCGCATCGAGCCGATCACCGCCAAGCGCCCGCCGCGCCACCCGATGGCCGCCGCGATGAACGCCATCGGCTACGACGCCGCCGCCCTCGGCAACCACGAGTTCAACTACGGCATCCCGCTGCTGCGCGCCTACGAGGAGCAGCTGGACTTCCCGCTGCTCGGTGCCAACGCGCTGTACGCCAAGAACGAGCGGCCCGCCTTCGAGCCGTACGTCATCAAGGAGATGCACCTCGGGCACGGCCGCCCGCTGCGGGTCGGCATCCTCGGCCTGACCAACCCGGGCATCGCGATCTGGGACAAGGCCAACGTCTCCGGCAAGATGGTCTTCCCGGGGATCGTCGAGGCGGCGAAGAAGTACGTGCCGCGGATGCGCGCGGCCGGCGCGGACGTCGTGGTGGTCTCCTCGCACTCGGGTGCGGACGGCGCCACCTCGTACGGCGACCAGCTGCCCTGGGGCGAGAACGTGTCGGCGCAGCTCGCCGAGGAGGTGCCGGGCGTCGACGCGGTGCTGGTCGGCCACGCGCACAAGGAGATCCCGCAGCGGCTGGTGGTGAACAAGCAGACCGGCAGGAACGTGGTGCTGTCCGAGCCGCTGTGCTGGGGCCAGCGGCTGACCTGCTTCGACTTCGAGGTGGAGTTCTCGCACGGCTCCTGGCAGGTCACCTCGGTCAGCTCGCGGGTGCTGAACTCCAACACCGTGCCGGAGGACCCGGAGATCGTGAAGCTGATCGCGGGCCAGCACAAGAAGGTGGTGGCGTACGTCAACCAGGTGATCGGCACCTGCAAGACCGAACTGTCCATCGCCGAGGCGCCGTTCAAGGACGTGCCGATCATCGACCTGATCGGCCGGGTGCAGGCCGACACGGTGAAGGCGGCGCTGGCGTCGACCGAGTACGCGAACCTGCCGGTGCTGGCGCAGGCGGCGCCGTTCAACCGCACCGCGGTCATCCCGGCGGGCGACGTGCGGCTGCGCGACGCGGCGGGGCTGTACATCTACGAGAACACCCTGGAGGCGCGCATCCTGACCGGTGCGCAGATCAAGGACTACCTGGAGTTCTCGGCGCGGTACTTCGCGCAGCTGGCGCCCGGTGCGCCGGTGGACCTGGGCACGCTGACCAACGCCGGTTCCACCCCGGACTACAACTACGACTCGGTGTACGGCGTCTCGTACGACATCGACGTGGCGCAGCCGGTGGGTTCGCGGATCGTCGGCCTGTCGTTCAACGGTGCGCCGATCGACCCTGCCGCGCAGTTCGTGCTGGCGGTGAACAACTACCGTGCGGGCGGCGGCGGCAACTTCCCGCACGTGGCGGCGGCGAAGCAGGTCTGGTCGAACTCGGACGAGATCCGCAACACCATGATCGCCTGGGTGAAGGCCAAGGGCGTCATCGACCCGGCGGACTTCGGCGCGGTGTCCTGGCGCCTGGTCCGCGCGGGCGTGCCGCTGTTCTAGGGACGGGTCGGGCCACGGGGGCGCGGGAGACCGCGCCCCCGTGTGCTGCCGGCCTCAGGCCGCGCACATCTCGTCGAGGAAGGCGTCGAGGACGCCGAGGTAGGTGTCGACGTCGGCGGTGTCGTGGGCGAATCCGGCGTGCGGGCCGGAGGATCCGATGGCGTCCCAGACGCCGCGGTTGGCGAAGTAGACCCGTCGTGCGTCGGTGAACAGCGGGTCGAGGCCGGCGTGCGCCTCGCGGGCGTTGCGGGGCAGTTCCGGTTGCAGGCAGTAGCCGGAGCGGGCGCCGAACCGGTGGGCGCGCCAGGGCAGTCCGCGGCTGCGGGCGGCGGCCTCGATGCCGTCGGCGAGGCGTTCGCCGAGTCGGGCGATCCGCTCGTGCTCGGCCGGGGTCATCAGTTCGGTGAGGACGACCTCGGCGCAGGCCAGCGAGAGCGCATTGGCGAACAGCGTGCCGCCGAGGGCGAGCCCGACGGTGTCGCCGAGTTCGTCGGCGAGCTGGGCGGCGACCAGGTCGGCGAGGTCGGCGATCATGCCGAGGGCGCCGATCGGGATGCCGCCGCTGATGCCCTTGCCGCCGGTGACCATGTCGGGGGCGATGCCGTAGTGGGTGACGGCGCCGCCGTAGTGGTCGAACTGGGTGTGGGTCTCGTCCGTCACCAGCAGCGTGCCGTGGCGGGTGCAGGCCTCGCGCAGCCCGGGCAGGAAGCCGGGTTCGGGCAGGACGGTGCCGCAGTTGGTGAGCACGCCCTCGATCAGCACCGCCGCGCAGCCGCGGCGGCTCAGGACCCGTTCGGTGGCGGCGAGGTCGTTGAAGTCGACGACGGCGACGTCCGGCGGCGCGGCCAGTCCGGTGGCCTCCGGAACCGGTCCGGTGCCGTCGTCGGTCCAGAGCGTCTCCTGCAGTTGGCCGTGGTACTTGCCGGCGAACAACAGCACGCCCTGCCGGCCGGTCGCCGCGCGGGCGATCCGCAGCGCTTCGGTGTTGGCGTTCGACGCGGAGAGGCTGAACTGCCACTGCGGGAGGCCGAAGCGCAGCCGCAGTTGGTCGCAGACGGCGAGCGCGGACTCGGTCGGCAGGAACAGTTGGACGCCGCGGGCGGCCTGGGCGGCGACGGTCTCGGTGAGCCGGGGGTGCGCGTAGCCGAGGACGGTCGACATGTCGCCGACGTTGAAGTCGAGGTAGCTGTTGCCGTCGACGTCGGTGAAGGACGGTCCGGCGCCGTGGGCGACCCACAGCACCGGGGTGCGGTAGAAGCCGGCCATCCACTGCATGGGCACGCCGCCGGGCATCCGGGTACGGGCCCGGGCGGTCAGGGCGAGCGAGCGGGGCACGCGCGCCCGGAAGGCGGCGTCCTCGCGCTCGCTGATCGCCGTGAGGGCGCGGCGCTGCCCGGCGTCGAGGGCGGGGGTTGCAGGGTCCATCGGCGTCCCTTTCGTGCGCGCGGCCGCGGTGCCCGCCGGGCCGGCCGGGGCGGGCGCGGCGGGCCGGGGCCGTACGGGTTCGGGTCAGGCGCGGCGGTGGACGGTGGACGGCGGGGTGAGTTCCTGGCGGCCGCCGGTGGCGAGCATCCGGACCTCGTCGCGGTCGCTGATCTCGGCGCGGACGATGCCGCTGTCGTCGGTGTACACCGGGTGCCCACCGGGGCCGAGGGTGCCGGTGGGACGAACCACCACGATGTCGTCGGTGTCCTGGCCGGGGTGCGGGAAGGACAGCTCGTACTCGGTCATGGGGCACCTCCTCGGGCCGCGCGGATGCGGGACCGCTCACCAGTCTCGCGCCCCGGGGCGGTCCGCGCGCCCCGGGAGCGGGAGCGGAACCCGTCGGCGGGCCGCTGCGTCCCACTGCCGTTCGGTTGGTTCGTACCGGTAGGGGGTTTCTCGGATGCGCAGGGGTGTGGTGGCGGCACTGCCGGCATTGCTGGTGGCGTGTGCGCTGGCGGGCTGCGGCAGCACGGTGGTGCGCGGCGGCCCGCAGGAGGGCGGCGCGACGGCGGACGGGCCCGCGCGGCAGCGGGCGGCCGAGGTGGCGGCGGCGTGGCCCGGGTCGGCGCAGGAGAAGGTCTGGAGGTCGGGCTACTACCCGGTGGGTGTGCCGGCGGAGTGGCTGCCGCAGGACGCGTTCCACAGCGGTGCGGACAAGGACGCGTACCAATCCGGGCGGCTGGTGCTGGCGGGCGGGCTGCCGCAGACGTTCTCGGGGCTGGCGCAGGTGCGGTGGGTGGACGGTTCGCAGCTGACGCTGCCGCTGCGGTCGGCGGATGCGGTGTTCCGGTCGCTGACGGAGGGCAGGCCGGGGTGCAACGGAGGCTGTGAGCGGCCGCTGAAGGTGACGGGCGCGGAGCCGGGGACGCGGGAGGTGTCGACCAGCCGCGGGCGGGCGGAGATCCCGGTGTGGCGGTTCCGGATCGCGGGGTACGCCGATCCGTTCACCTATCCGGCGGTGGAGTCGCAGCAGCCGCCGTCCGGGCCGGCGAAGGAGGTGCCGGGGGCGCGACCGGCGTCGTTCTCGTCGGTGTCCGCGGACGGGCGGACCGTGACGGCGGGGGTCGCGCACGGCAGCTGCGAGCGGGTGGAACGCACCGAGGCGTACGAGACGGGCGCGGCGGTGGTGCTGATCGCCCGGGTGCGGTCGACGGTGCAGCCGGGGACGGTGTGCGACCTGGCGGCGCACATCTCGCCGGCGCAGTTCCGGCTGGCCGGCCCGCTGGACGGCCGGGTGGTGCTGGACCTGGCCACGGGCGCGCCGCAGGTGCCGACGGGGGCCGTGGACGGCGGTCCGGCACGCGGCCAGGACGGCGGCCAGTAGCGGACCGTTCCCGGGCCCTGGCAGCGGCGAGCCCGGCGGGGGCAGGATCGGATCCTCTGCGAGAAGGGGCGGTGGTTCTTCGTGTGGCGTACCGAGCGGCTGGTGCTGCGGCTGTGGGAGGCCGGGGACGCGGCGCGTGCCCTGGACCTGTACGGGCGGTGGGAGGTCGCCCGGTGGCTGGGGGCGCAGCCGCGGGTGCTCGCCGACGAGGCGGAGGCGCTGGCGCTCGTCGAGCGCTTCCGGGGACGGTCGGCGGACCCGCGGTTCGGGGTGTGGGCGGTCGAACGGGCCGACACCGGGGTGGTGGCCGGCTCGGTGCTGTTGGTGCCGCTCCCGGACGGGGACGGCGAGGTGGAGGTGGGGTGGCACTTCCACCCGGACTCGTGGGGGAACGGCTTCGCCACCGAGGCCGCGCGGGCCGCGGTGGCGAAGGGCTTCGCGGACGGCCTGCCGGAGATCCGGGCGGTCGTCCGCCCGGGCAACGCCCCCTCGGCGGCGGTCTGCCGCCGCCTCGGCATGACCCTCCAGGGCCGCACCACCCGCTGGTACGGCACCGAACTGGACGAATTCCTCCTCACGGCAGGCGACTAGCCACCTGGGTGCCCCACGCGCCCCTGAGGGCTGCCCCCTGGTGGTTGGGCAGCCCTCAGGGGGTGGCCCGGGCGGCCAGTCGGGTGAGGGTGTCTTCGGCGGTGGTGAGGACGGAGATGTGGCCGTCGTCGGGGCGGGTCCGCAGGTCGGCGGTGGGGATGCGGTCGGCGAGCCAGCGGCTGTGGGCGGCGGGGACGATGCGGTCGCGTTCGCCGTGCACCAGCAGGACGGGTGTGCGGATCCGCCCGGGGTCGAAGCCCCAGGGGGCGGTGTAGGCGAGGTCGTCGTCGATCAGTGCGGCGGGGCCGGCGGCGACGGCGGGGCCGACGACGGTGTCGAACCAGGACCAGACGCCGTGCAGGGCGGCGAGGTCACCGGGGGTGAACTCGCAGTCGTAGTCGGCGCCGTGGTCCCGCTGGTGGCGTTCCTTGGCGGCGCGGCCCGCGGCGGCGGCCCGCAGCGAGGCGACCCCGGAGTCGGTCATTCCGGCGTACCAGTCGAGGCCGTCGGCGCCGTACGGGGCGAGTCCGGCGACGGAGGCGGCGGCGAGGACGCGGTCGGGCAGCAGGGCGGCGCAGGCGAGGGCGTGCGGCCCGCCGCCGGAGTGGCCGAGGACGGCGAAGCGTTCGATGCCGAGGCTGTCGGCGAGGGCGGCGGTGTCGGCGGCCGCGGAGGCGACGTCCCGGCCGGGGAGGGGTGTGGAGCCGCCGTAGCCGGGGCGGTCGTAGGAGACGAAGCGGATGCCGAGCCGGGCGGCGGCGGGCAGCAGGGGTGCGGGCGGTGTGCCGAGGTTGGGGGTGCCGTGGTGCCAGACGACGGTGAGCGGGGCGTCGGCGGGCCCGGTGTCGTAGTGGCGGAGGGTGCGGCCGTCGGGCAGGGCGAGCTGATGGTCCGTCATGGCGCGGACGCTACCGGCCGGGGCCGACAACGGGCCCCGGCCGGTGGTGCGCCGGGCGGGATCGTCAGAACGGGAAGCGGCTGCGGCCGTGCTGGATGGAGATCCACTTGACGGTGGTGAAGGCCTCGACGGTGGCGTCGCCGTTGAGGCGGCCGACGCCGGAGTTCTTCTCGCCGCCGAAGGGGACGATCGGCTCGTCGGCGATGGTGCCGTCGTTGATGTGGATCATGCCGGTCTCGATCCGCTGGGCGAAGCGGACGCCGCGCTCGATGTCGCCGGTGTGGACGGCGCCGCTGAGGCCGAACGGGGTGTCGTTGGCGATCTCGACGGCCTCGTCGTCGCCGTCGAAGGGCACCACGACGACGACCGGGCCGAAGATCTCGCGGCGCAGCACGGGGGCGTCGTGCGGGACGCCGGTGAGGACGACCGGGTCCATCAGGGTGCCGACGGTGGTGCCGCGGAGCAGGACCTCGGCGCCGCCGGCGACGGCCTCGTCGACCTGGGCGGTGATGGCGTCGGCCTGGGCGGAGTTGATGAGCGGGCCGATGTCGGTGGCCGGGTCCTGGGGGTCGCCGACGGTGAGGGTGCGGATCTTGGCGACGAACCTGGCGGTGAACTCGTCGAGGACGGAGCGGTCGACGAGGACGCGGTTGGCGGCCATGCAGACCTGGCCCTGGTGGGCGAACCGGCTGAAGACGGCGGCGTCGACGGCGTAGTCGAGGTCGGCGTCGTCGAGGACGACGAGGGCGCTGTTGCCGCCGAGTTCGAGGACGGTGCGCTTGAAGTGGGAGGCGGCGACGGTGGCGACGTGCCGGCCGACGGCGTCGGAGCCGGTGAAGGCGATGACCTTGGGGACGGGGTGCTCGATGAAGGCGTCGCCGATCTCGGCGATGTCGGTGAGGACGACGTTGAGCAGGCCGGCGGGCAGGCCGGCGTCCTCGAAGAGCTTGGCGATCAGGGTGCCGCCGGTGATCGGGGCGTCCTGGTGGGGCTTGAGGACGACGCCGTTGCCGAGGGCGAGGGCGGGGGCGACGGCCTTGAGGGAGAGGAACAGCGGGAAGTTGAACGGGCTGATGACGCCGACGACGCCGACCGGCAGGCGGTAGAGCCGGTTCTCCTTGCCGTCGACCGGGGAGGGCAGGATGCGGCCCTCGGCGCGCAGCGAGAGCTGCATGCACTCGCGGAGCATGTCCTTGGAGAGGGAGATCTCGAAGGCCGCCTTGAGGCGGGTGCCGCCGAGCTCGGCGATGATCGTGTCGGTGATCTCCTGCTCGCGGTCCTCGATGAGGCGCAGGACGCGTTCGAAGACGAGGCGGCGGGCGTACGGGTTGGTGGCGGCCCAGGTGCGCTGGGCGCGCTGGGCGGCCCGGTACGCCTGGTCGACCTCGTCGGCGGTGGCGACGGTGATGGCGGCGAGCTTCTCGCCGTCGTAGGGGTTGATGTCGACGATGTCCCACGAGCCGCTGCCGGGGCGCCACTGGCCGTCGATGTACTGCTGCGACAGTTCCGTGAAGTGAGACATCCGCTGCCTTTCGGTGAGGTCCGCCCTCGCGACCGGATTTGACGGAACCTCATCCTACTGACCGACGATCAGATGTCCTGGAGAACGGAGCGGAGAAGGGTCAGTGAACGCTCGGGAGAGAGGCTGGCCTCGCTGAGCCGACGCAGCGCCGCGGCGTACTCGGCGACCTCGGTCGGCCGGTCCAGGTAGAGGGCGCTGGTGAACTGCTCCAGGTAGACGACGTCGGGCAGTTCGGACTCGGTGAAGCCGAGGACGGAGAACGCGCCGGCCTCGGCGCCGGGCAGGTCGGTGCCGAGCGGCACCACCTGCAGGGTGACCTCGGGGCGGGCGGCGGCCTCGATGAGGTGCCGGAGCTGGCCGCGCATCACCTCCGGTCCGCCGCAGGGGCGGCGCAGGGCGGCCTCGTCGATGACGGCGTGCAGGGCGGGGGTGCGGCCGCCGGCGAGCAGTTGCTGGCGGCGCATCCGGACGGCGACCCGGCGGTCGACCTCCTGCGCGGTGGCGTGGTGCCGGCCGAGCAGGACGACGGCGCGGGCGTACTCCTCGGTCTGCAGCAGCCCGGGGACGAACTGGATCTCGTAGCTGGCGATCGAGGCGGCGGCCTCCTCCAGGCCGAGGTAGGTCTGGAACCAGGTCGGGACGACGTCCTCGTAACCGTGCCACCAGGAGACGGCGTTGGCCTCGGCGACGAGGCCGAGCAGGGTGGCGCGCTCCTCGCCCCGGTCGAGGCCGTAGAGGGTGAGCAGGTCGGCGACGTCGCGTTCCTTGAAGCCGACCCGGCCGAGCTCCATCCGGCTGATCTTCGACTCGGACGCGCGGATCGAGTAGCCGGCCTCCTCGCGGGTCACGCCGCGGGCCTCGCGCAGCCGCCGCAGCTGGGAGCCCAGCAGCAGCCGGTGCGCGGTCACCCCGCCGCCCGTGTGGAGCATGCTCATCGCGCCGACCTCCGTGTCCGGTGGGGCAGTTGCCCGTCGGGCGCAGTCTGCCACCAGGGTCGGACAGCGGGAAGGGCGCGCCACGCCGCTCCCAGCCGATTGCCAGGAAAGTCGTGGAGTGCACGCCAGGTGCGGGCCGTCGGCATGCCGACGACGGGCGGCGGACGGGCCGGAACAGCAGGCAGCGCCTGCCCCCAACTGGTCGGGGAGTGGGCAGGCGCTGCAACCGCAGGGTCCCGGCGGCTCTGGCGGGTCGCGGTGTTACTGCAGCCGGAGTTGTCTCCGGTCGTGCGGGGTGTCAGACCACCAGGGGGCGGTCCGTCGGGCGGATCGGGGCGGGCAGCGGGGTCTTGCCGCCGAGGTACTTGTCCACCGCGGCTGCGGCGGAGCGGCCCTCGGCGATCGCCCAGACGATGAGCGACTGGCCGCGACCCGCGTCACCGCAAACGTACACGCCCTCGACGTTGGTGGCGAACTTGCCGTCACGGGCGACGTTGCCGCGGGCGTCCAGCTCGACGCCGAGCTGCTCGACCAGGCCGTTCTTGACGTCGGTGCCGGTGAAGCCCATGGCCAGGGTGACGAGCTGGGCCGGGATGGCGCGCTCGCTGCCGGGCACCTGCTCGAACTTGCCGTCCTTGAACTCGACCTCGACGAGGTGGAGCTGCTGGACGTTGCCGTCCTCGTCGCCGCTGAAGTGGGTGGTGGAGACGGAGTAGATCCGCTCGCCGCCCTCCTCGTGCGCGGAGGTGACCTTGTAGGTCATCGGCATGGTCGGCCAGGGCTGGTGGCCGGGGCGCTCCTCGCCGGGGCGCGGCATGATCTCCAGCTGGGTGACCGAGGCCGCGCCCTGGCGGTGGGCGGTGCCGACGCAGTCCGCGCCGGTGTCGCCGCCGCCGATGACGACCACGTGCTTGCCCTTGGCGCTGATCGGGGAGTCGACGTAGTCGCCCTCCTGCACCTTGTTGGCGAGCGGCAGGTACTCCATGGCCTGGTGGATGCCGGCCAGCTCCCGGCCCGGGACGGGCAGGTCGCGGGCGGTGGTGGCGCCGGCCGCGACGACGACCGCGTCGAAGCGCTCGCGCAGCTGCTGGCCGGTGATGTCCTCGCCGACGTGGACGCCGGTGCGGAAGCGGGTGCCCTCCGCGCGCATCTGCTCGATGCGGCGGTTGATGTGCCGCTTCTCCATCTTGAACTCGGGGATGCCGTAGCGCAGCAGGCCGCCGATGCGGTCGGCGCGCTCGTACACGACCACGGTGTGGCCGGCCCGGGTGAGCTGCTGGGCGGCGGCCAGGCCGGCCGGGCCGGAGCCGACGACGGCCACGGTCTTGCCGGACAGGCGCTCCGGGACCTGCGCGGCGACGCCGCCGCGGTCCCAGGCCTTGTCGATGATGGTGACCTCGACGTTCTTGATGGTCACCGCGTCCTGGTTGATGCCGAGGACGCACGCCGACTCACAGGGCGCCGGGCAGAGGCGGCCGGTGAACTCCGGGAAGTTGTTGGTGGCGTGCAGGCGCTCGATGGCGCCCGTCCAGTCGTCCCGGTAGGCCAGGTCGTTCCACTCGGGGATGAGGTTCCCGAGCGGGCAGCCGTTGTGGCAGAACGGGATGCCGCAGTCCATGCAGCGGCCGGCCTGCTTGGTGATGATCGGCAGGAGGCTGCGCTCGACGTAGACCTCGTTCCAGTCCCGCAGACGGACGTCCACGGGACGGCGCTCGGCCAGCTGCTTCGGGGTGGTCAGGAAGCCCTTCGGGTCAGCCATGTGCCGCCTCCATCATCTTGCGAGTGGTCTCGGACTCGGAGAGCCCGTCGCGCTCAGCGGCATCCTTGGCGGCGAGCACAGCCTTGTAGTCGGTGGGCATGATCTTGGAGAAGCGGGAGACGCCGCCGCCCCAGTCGGCGAGGAGCTCGGCGGCCACGGTGGAGCCGGTCTCCTCGTAGTGCTGCTGCACGGTCTCGCGCAGCCAGTCGCGGTCCTTGGCGTCGGGGGCCTCGATGCCGACCATGCCGCCGTTGACGTTGGCCGGGCGCAGGTCGAGGACGTACGCGATGCCGCCGGACATGCCCGCTGCCAGGTTACGCCCGGTCTCGCCGAGGACGACGACCCGGCCGCCGGTCATGTACTCGAGGCCGTGGTCGCCCACGCCCTCGACGACCAGGGTGGCACCGGAGTTGCGGACGGCGAAGCGCTCGCCGGCCTTGCCGCGCAGGTGGACGCGGCCGCTGGTGGCGCCGTAGCCGATGGTGTTGCCGGCGATGACGTGGTTCTGCGCGTCGGCGCCGATGGCCGCGGCGTCGCGGGCCGGGCGGACGACGATGACGCCGCCGGACAGGCCCTTGCCGACGTAGTCGTTGGCGTCGCCCTCCAGGCGCAGGGTCACGCCCTTCGGCACGAAGGCGCCGAACGACTGGCCGGCGGAGCCGGTGAAGGTCACGTCGATGGTGCCCTCGGGCAGGCCCTCGCCGCGGTACTTCTTGGTCACCCGGTGGCCGAGCATGGTGCCGACCGTGCGGTTGACGTTGCGGATCGGCAGCTGGATCCGGACGGCCTCGCCGCGCTCCAGGGCGTCCTCGGCCAGCTCGATGAGCTGGTTGTCGAGGGCCTTGTCGAGCGAGTGGTCCTGCACGGTGGTGTTGTGCAGGGCCGCGCCCTCCGGCAGCTCGGGCACGTGGAACAGCGGCGCCAGGTCGAGGCCGGCGGCCTTCCAGTGGCCGATCGCGGCCTGGGCGTCGATGTGCTCGGCGTGGCCGACGGCCTCCTCGATCGAGCGGAAGCCCAGCTCGGCGAGGATCTCGCGGACCTCCTCCGCGATGAACTCGAAGAAGTTCACCACGAACTCCGGCTTGCCGGAGAAGCGGTCGCGCAGCACGGGGTTCTGGGTGGCGACGCCGACCGGGCAGGTGTCCAGGTGGCAGACGCGCATCATGATGCAGCCGGAGACCACCAGCGGGGCGGTCGCGAAGCCGAACTCCTCGGCGCCCAGCAGGGCGGCGATGACGACGTCGCGGCCGGTCTTCAGCTGGCCGTCGGTCTGCACGACGATGCGGTCGCGCAGGCCGTTCAGCAGCAGGGTCTGCTGGGTCTCGGCGAGGCCGAGCTCCCAGGGGCCGCCCGCGTGCTTGAGCGAGGTCAGCGGCGAGGCGCCGGTGCCGCCGTCGTGGCCGGAGACCAGCACCACGTCGGCGTGCGCCTTGGAGACGCCCGCGGCGACGGTGCCGACGCCGACCTCGGAGACCAGCTTCACGTGGATGCGGGCCTCGGGGTTGGCGTTCTTGAGGTCGTGGATCAGCTGGGCCAGATCCTCGATGGAGTAGATGTCGTGGTGCGGCGGCGGGGAGATCAGGCCGACGCCCGGGGTGGAGTGCCGGGTGCTGGCGACCCACGGGTACACCTTGTGGCCGGGCAGCTGGCCGCCCTCGCCGGGCTTGGCGCCCTGGGCCATCTTGATCTGGATGTCGTCCGCGTTGACCAGGTACTCGCTGGTGACGCCGAAGCGGCCGGAGGCGACCTGCTTGATCGCGGAGCGGCGCTCCGGGTCGTACAGGCGGTCCGGGTCCTCGCCGCCCTCACCGGTGTTGGACTTGCCGCCGAGGCGGTTCATCGCGATGGCGAGGGTCTCGTGCGCCTCGCGCGAGATGGAGCCGTACGACATGGCGCCGGTGGAGAACCGCTTGACGATCTCGGAGACCGGCTCGACCTCGTCGATCGAGATCGGGGTGCGGTCCTTGGCGTCCAGCTTGAACAGGCCGCGCAGCGTCATCAGGCGCTCGGACTGCTCGTTCACCCGGGAGGTGTACTGCTTGAAGATGTCGTACCGCTTGTTGCGGGTGGAGTGCTGCAGGCGGAAGACCGTGTCCGGGTCGAACAGGTGCGGCTCGCCCTCGCGGCGCCACTGGTACTCGCCGCCGATCTCCAGCGCGCGGTGCGCGGCCGGGATGCCGGAGGCCGGGTACGCCTTGGCGTGGCGGGCGGCGGTCTCCTTGGCGATCTCGTCTAGGCCGATGCCGCCGAGCTTGGTGGTGGTGCCGGCGAAGTAGCCGTCGACCAGCCCCTGGGAGAGGCCGATCGCCTCGAAGACCTGGGCGCCGCGGTACGAGGCCACGGTGGAGATGCCCATCTTCGACATGACCTTGAGCACGCCCTTGCCGAGCGCCTTGATCAGGTTCTTGATGGCCTTCTCGGGCTCGACGCCCTGGATGAAGACGCCCTGCGCGACCAGGTCCTCGACGGACTCCATCGCCAGGTACGGGTTGACCGCGCCGGCGCCGTAGCCGACCAGCAGCGCGACGTGGTGCACCTCGCGGACGTCGCCGGCCTCGACGATCAGGGACACCTGGGTGCGCTGCTTGGTGCGGATCAGGTGGTGGTGGATCGCGGAGGTGAGCAGCAGCGACGGGATCGGCGCGTGCTCGGCGTCCGAGTGGCGGTCGGAGAGGACGACGATGCGGGCGCCGTCGGCGATCGCGGCGTCGGCCTCGGCGGCGATCTCGGCCAGGCGGGTGGCGAGGCCGGCGCCGCCGGTCGACACCTTGTAGAGGCCGGACAGCGTGACGGCCTTCAGGCCGGGCTGGTCGCCGTCGGCGTTGATGTGGATCAGCTTGGCCAGCTCGTCGTTGTCGATCACCGGGAAGGTGATGCCGACGGAGCGGCAGTGCGAGGGCTGCGCGTCGAGCAGGTTGCCCTCGGGGCCGAGATTGCTCAGCAGCGAGGTGACGAGCTCCTCGCGGATGGCGTCCAGCGGCGGGTTGGTGACCTGCGCGAAGAGCTGCACGAAGTAGTCGAACAGCAGGCGCGGCTTCTCGGAGAGCGCGGCGATCGGCGAGTCGGTGCCCATCGAGCCGAGCGCCTCGCCACCGGTCTTGGCCATCGGCGCCAGGATGACGCGCAGCTCCTCCTCGGTGTAGCCGAAGGTCTGCTGACGGCGGGTCACCGAGGCGTGGGTGTGGGCGATGTGCTCGCGCTCGGGGAGCTTGGCGAGCTGGATCTGCCCGGCGGCGACCCACTCCTCGTAGGGGTGCTCGCCGGCGAGGGCGGACTTGATCTCCTCGTCCTCGACGATGCGGCCCTCGGCCGTGTCGACCAGGAACATCTTGCCGGGCTGCAGGCGGCCCTTCTTGACGACCCGCTCCTGCTCGATGTCGAGCACGCCGACCTCGGAGGAGAGGACGACGAGGCCGTCCTCGGTGATCCAGTAGCGGGCGGGGCGCAGGCCGTTGCGGTCGAGGACCGCGCCGACCTGGGTGCCGTCGGTGAAGGTGACGCAGGCCGGGCCGTCCCAGGGCTCCATCAGGTTGGAGTGGTACTGGTAGAAGGCGCGGCGGGCCGGCTCCATGGTGGCGTGGTTCTCCCACGCCTCCGGGATCATCATCAGCACGGCGTGCGGCAGCGAGCGGCCGCCGAGGTGGAGCAGCTCCAGGACCTCGTCGAAGGAGGCCGAGTCGGAGTGGTCCGGGGTGCAGATCGGGAAGATCCGGTCCAGGCCCCGGCCGTTGGCGTTCGCGGGGATGAGGTCGGTGGCGAGCTGGGACTCGCGGGCGGTCATCCAGTTCCGGTTGCCCTTGACCGTGTTGATCTCGCCGTTGTGCGCGACGAAGCGGTACGGGTGGGCGAGCGGCCAGCTCGGGAAGGTGTTGGTCGAGAACCGCGAGTGCACCAGGCCGACGGCGGAGGCGTAGAGCCGGTCCGACAGGTCGGGGAAGAAGGGCTCCAGCTGGCCGGTGGTCAGCATGCCCTTGTAGACGATGGTGCGGGCGGACAGCGACGGGAAGTAGACGCCGGCCTCGCGCTCGGAGCGCTTGCGGACGACGAAGGCGATCCGGTCGAGCTCGATGCCGGCCTTCTCGCCGTGCGACACGAAGAGCTGGCGGAAGCGCGGCATGACCGAGCGGGCGGTGGCGCCGAGCAGGTCCGGGGTGACCGGGACGTCGCGCCAGCCGAGGACGGTCAGGCCCTCCTCGGCGGCGACGGCCTCGACGGCCGCGACCGCGGCGGCGTCGGCGGCGTCCTCGTCGGGGAGGAAGGCGATGCCCACCGCGTAGGAGCCGGCGGCCGGCAGTTCGAAGGAGACCTTGCTGCGCAGGAAGGCGTCCGGGACCTGGGTCAGGATGCCCGCGCCGTCACCGGAGTCCGGCTCGGCGCCGGTGGCGCCGCGGTGCTCCAGGTTGCGCAGGACGGTCAGCGCCTGGTCGACGACAGTGTGGTCGGCGATGCCGGTCAGCGTGGCGACGAAACCGACGCCGCAGGCGTCGTGCTCGTTCCGCGGGTCGTACAGGCCCTGAGCAGCAGGTCGCGCATCCGGAACGAGCGCGTACGGGCGGCTGGCCTGCGCGGGCTCGTTGGCGGAGTGCATGGATGCAGACAGCATCGGCTCTCCCGTCGTCGTCTTGTGGCTTGGGAGCACACCGTCCGGCCGGGGGGCCGGAGGGGCTTGGTGCATTAAGGGACGACGTTGGCCCTCTGCGAATTTTCGTGCAGGTTACATGATGCCGGACATCTTGCGAAGTGGAACAAGGCGTCCACATGGCGGACATAACCCGCAGGTCAGCAGCGGTTACCGGCTAGTAGGACCGGCCCGGCGCAACGCGCAACGGTGCGCGTGTTTCCACCAGTGTGCCCAACGGTCGCGCGGGTGAAACAGAGCCGAAACGCCCTGGCCATGCACGCGTGGACACTGCTCCTGCGATTCCATCCCGCACGACCGAGTGCCGGGATGGAATCGAGGGCCGGAAGCCGCCGCGGAGAGCGTAGAACAGGCATGGACCACCGGCCCATGTGTGGAACGTCACGCACCGCTCGGCATATCCATGCGGCGCGCTGTGGCATCGCACGAGGTCAGCCGAGCTGTCCACCGATGAGCCGGCCCAGCAGGAAGGTCAGCCCGGCGGCCGCGCCGCCCAGCGCCAGCTGCCGTAGGCCGCTGAACCACCAGCTGCGCGCGGTCACCCGGGCGACCACGGCGCCGCACAGGAACAGGCCCAGCGCGGAGGCGATCAGCGCCGGCCAGAGCGCCGTCGCGCCCAGCAGGTACGGCAGCAGCGGCAGCAGCGCGCCCAGCGCGAAGCAGCCGAACGAGGAGGCGGCCGCGACCAGCGGCGAGGGCAGGTCGTCGGGGTCGACGCCCAGCTCCTCGCGGGCGTGCACGGCGAGGGTCTTCTCGGGGTCTCGGGAGAGCTGCCGGGCCACCTCGTGCGCCAGCTCCGGCTCCACGCCCTTGGCCACGTACAGCTGGGCGAGTTCGGCGAGCTCGCCGTGCGGGTTGCGGCGCAGCTCGATCCGCTCGGCCTCGATCTCCGCCTCCACCAGCTCGCGCTGGGAGGCGACCGAGGTGTACTCCCCCGCCGCCATCGAGAAGGCGCCGGCGCCGCGCCGTCGTCGGCCTCGTCGCTGACGTACTTGACCAGCCGCACCGGCACCTCGGCCCGGCGGGCGACGGTGGCGATCGCGTAGCCCTCC
>NZ_JBEYFP010000024.1:0-32664 GCF_040634455.1 Kitasatospora sp. NPDC007106 | reverse complement strand
GCCGCGATCCGCAGCAGGGTGGACTTGCCGCTGCCGTTCGGGCCGCCGATCCGCACCAGCGCGCCCGCCTCCACGGCGAGCGCCACCCCGCGCAGGATCCACGGCCCGCGCCTGCCGTACCGCCGTCCAACCCCGTCGAGCCGCATGCGCCCCCTCCCTCCGCGGAAGCCTAGACGGTGCTCCGACCCGGTGGGCCGCGGTGCTCCGATCCGCACAATCCGCTTGGTTCGCACAGGCCCTGCACATTGGGAGAACCGAATTGATGATCCATAGGATGCGCGCGTGACGACTACCCGACGACGAACGGCGACCCGCGCGGCGGGGCTGCTGTCAGCACTGGCGATATCCGCCGGCATGCTGCTCGGCACCCTCCCGGCGTACGCCGACGAACCCAGCGGCACCGCGGCCGCCACCACCGAGGCACCCAAGGTCGACCTCGTCCTCGACGTCAGCGGCTCCATGCGGGCCACCGACATCGAGGGCCGGAGCCGGATCTCGGTCGCCCAGCAGTCCATCGGCGAGGTGATCGACGCCCTGCCCGCGGAGACCGAGTTCGGCATCCGCACGCTGGGCGCCACCTACCCGGGCAACGACAAGGCGGAGGGCTGCAAGGACACCAAGCAGCTCTACCCGGTCGGGAAGACGAACAAGGTGGAGGCCAAGACGGCCGTCGCCACCCTGCGTCCGACCGGCTGGACGCCGATCGGCCTGGCGCTGCGCGGCGCGGCCCAGGACCTCGGCAACGGCCCGACCACCCGCCGGGTGGTGCTGATCACCGACGGCGAGGACTCCTGCGCCCCGCCGGACCCGTGCGAGGTGGCCCGCGAACTGGCCTCGCAGGGCATCAACCTGGTGGTCGACACGCTGGGCCTCGCCCACGACGACAAGACCCGCCAGCAGCTGCTGTGCATCGCCAACGCCACCGGCGGCACCTACACCGACGTGCGGACGAAGGAACAGCTGACCGACAAGGTCAAGCAGTTGGTCAACCGGGCCGGCGAGACCTACCGGGTGACGCCCGCCAAGGTGGCCGGCGCCGACGCCTGCCCGAACGCGCCGGTGCTGCGGCCCGGCGTCTACAGCGACCGCGAGAAGTTCTCCGAGCACCGCGTCTACCGGGTGCCGGTGAAGGCGGGCGAGGAGCTGCGCGCCTCGGTCAGCGTCACCCCGGACCGGGCGGTCGCCCGTGACTACGGCGTGCTGCTGCTGGCCACCGACACCCGCGGCCAGGAGCTGGTGCGCGGCACGGACGCGGGCAGCGGCCGCACCGACGTCGCCTCCACCGGTCTGCGCTGGTCCGCCCCGGCGGCGGACGAGGACGCCACGCCCTCGCCGTCCGGCAAGGGTGCGGCCACCGACGGCGTCGTCTGCCTGGTCGTCAGCAACTCCTTCGCCGCCCAGGCCGGCGTGCAGGCCGAGCCCGGTCTGCCGGTCGAGCTGACGGTGGACGTCGCCAAGGCCTCGCCGTCACCGGACGGCCCGGCCATGGGTCTCGGCCGCGGCTGGATCCTGCTGCTGGTGCTGACCCTCGCGGGCCTGCTGGCCGGCCTGCTCTTCGGCTGGGTCGCGCGCTGGCGGATCGCTGTCTGGCGGGAGAACTGACGATGCGTGCACCGATGATGCGTTCCCTGATGCTGCGTTCGCGGGCCGCCCGTGCCGCGGCCGTGCTGCCGATCGGGCTCGGCGCCCTGCTGGCGGCCGCGCCGTCCGCCGCCGCGGCCTCCCCGTCGCCGGCGCCGTCCGGCTCGGCCGACACCGCCCCGGTGACGACCGCAGGGACGACCTTCCTGACCGCGACACCGCTGCCCGCCGGGCGGACGGCCGCGGTGTCCGCCTCCACCGGCGACTACCTGTACTGGGCGTTCGCCGCCTCCGAGGGCCAGACCGACACCGTGCACGTCACGGTGGCGCTGCCGCCGTCCGGTGACCGGCACGGCGCGCAGACCTGGTCGGTGGAGCTGTTCGACGGCCTGCGCCGCCGGCAGTCCTGCACCGCCGGTCCGCAGAACGCCACCGCGGACACCGGCACCGCCTCGGTGTCGATGAGCTGCGCGCTGCGACAGATCCGCTCCTGGGCCGAGCCGTGGTCGGGCGACCCGCTGCCGGGCACCTACTACGTCCGGCTCTCCGTGGCGGACGTACCGCAGCAGGACCTCGGCCTCGCGGCCCAGGTGAAGCTGCAGGTCTCCGCCAAGGGCGGGGCGGACGACGCCCAGCCGGAGGGCGGCGAGCTGAAGGCCCCGCTGGTGCCGCCGGTCAACGCGGGCTCCACCGCGGCGCCCGACGCGACCGCGGCCACCCCGAGCGCCAAGCCCTCGGCCTCCGCCCCGGCGGCGCCGGGCACGGTCGAGGTGGCCGCGCCGGCCGAGCCGGAGTCGCACTGGTACAGCGGCCTGTTCTCCGGCTGGAACACCCGCTGGTACTGGACGGTCGCGGGCGGCGCCCTGGCCGCCCTGGCCGGCGTGTGGGGCTACACCCTCACCCGCCACCCGCGCGGGCGCCGGCCCGCCGGACCGGCCCCGGTGCCTCCGCAGGCGCCCGCGCCGCAGCACCCGCAGTACCGCAGCTGACCCTCCGGGTCGGCAGCACCGCGCAGGGCCCGGCCCCGGCGACACCCCGTCGCCGCGGCCGGGCCCTGCGCCGTTCCCGGGCCGTCCGCCCGGTCAGCCGACCGCGACCGGGACGGGCGCCGCGGCGCCGTCCTCCTGCACCGCCTGCACCGGCCGCCCGGCCTGCGCTGCCGCCTGGGCCTGCTCCAGGCCGCGGACGGCGGCGACCAGCGGCGCGAGCTCGGGGCGGCGCCCGGCCGCGTCCAGGGCCTCGCGCAGCGCGTGGTCGTTGGTGGGCCTGGCCTGCTCCAGCAGGGCGAGCCCGGCCTCGGTGACGTCGGTGTAGATGCCCCGGCGGTCGGTCGGGCAGAGGTAGCGGGCGAGCAGGCCGCGGTCCTCCAGGCGGGTGACCAGCCGGGTGGTGGCGCTCTGGCTGAGCACGACGGCGTCCGCGAGCTGGGCCATCCGGAAGTGGCCGCCCTCGCCGTCGTGCTGGTCGCTGAGCACGTCCAGGACGGAGAACTCGCGCACGCTCAGTGCGTGCTCCGCCTGCAGGGCGCGCTCGATGTACGTCTCGATCCGGCCGTGCAGGGCCGAGAGGGCGCACCAGCCGTGGGCCAGGCCCGGTTCGGGTCGCGTCATGGGGACCACTGCTCCCTTCGCTGCGGTGTCCGTTCCAGGGTAGTCCAACTCCGAAAAAGCCCGCGTTTGCAACTATCAGCGTCTGCAATTAATGTCGAAGCCCGTAAGACCTGCACGCAACCATTCGGAGGGCCACCCATGCCTCTCGCACTCCTGGCGCTCGCCATCGGCGCCTTCGGCATCGGCACCACGGAATTCGTGGTCATGGGGCTGCTGCCGCAGGTGGCCCAGGACTTCGGCGTCTCCGTCCCCACCGCCGGGCTCCTCACCACCGGCTACGCCCTCGGCGTGGTGGTCGGCGCCCCGCTGCTCGCCGTCCTCGGCACCCGGATCAGCCGCAAGCGGATGCTCATGCTGCTGATGGGGCTGTTCGTCGCCGGCAACCTGCTCACCGCCCTCGCCCCCACCTTCGGCCTGGTGCTCGCCGGCCGGATCACCGCCTCGCTCGCGCACGGCGCCTTCTTCGGCATCGGCTCGATCGTCGCGGCGGGCCTGGTGGCCCCGGCGCGCCGGGCCGGGGCGATCGCCATGATGTTCACCGGCCTGACCGTCGCCAACGTGGTCGGCGTCCCGCTCGGCACCCTGGTCGGCCAGCAGGTCGGCTGGCGGGCCACCTTCGCCCTGGTCGCCGCGCTCGGGGTGGCCGGCCTGGCCGGCATCGCCGCCCTCGTCCCGGCCGACCCGCGGCCCGGCACGGACGGCGCGCACCGGCCGGGGATCCGCCGCGAGCTGGCCGCCTTCCGCAACGTCCAGGTCGTGCTGGCGATGCTGATGACCGTGCTGGGCTTCGGCGGGGTCTTCGCCGCGATCACCTACATCGCACCGATGATGACCGGCGCCGCCGGCTACGCGGAGTCCTCCGTCACCTGGCTGCTGGTCCTGTTCGGGCTCGGCATGGTCGCCGGCAACCTGATCGGCGGCCGGTACGCGGACCGCCGGCTGATGCCGATGCTGATGACCGCCCTCGGCGCACTCGCCGTCGTGCTCGCACTGTTCGCCTTCACCGCGCACGACAAGGTGCTGGCCGCCCTGACCGTGCCGCTGATCGGCGCGCTCGGCTTCGCCACCGTCCCGCCGCTGCAGAAGCGCGTCCTGGACCGGACGGCCGACGCCCCGACCCTCGCCTCCGCCGTCAACATCGGCGCCTTCAACCTCGGCAACGCGCTCGCCGCCTGGCTCGGCGGCGCCGTCCTCTCGGCCGGCTTCGGCGCCACCGCCCCCAACTGGGTCGGTGCGCTGATGGCCGGGGCCGCCCTCGGCCTCGCCGTCCTCTCCACCGCGCTGGACCGCCGGTCCACCGCGGCCCCGAACGTGGCCCCGAACGCGGCCCCGGCCACCGTGGCCGCACCCGCCGACCCGCGGGTGCCGGTCCACCACTGACCGACCGTCCGCCCCTCCTCGCCCCCACCCGGCGCACGATCCACCCGCACCACCGAACCGAACCGGAGCACCCGATGAACCCGCTGACCACCGCCGACGCCGACCGCCTGATCACCGCCGCCCACCGGGCCGCCGGGGCCGAGGGCGTCCGGATCTCCGCCACCGTGCTGGACGCCGGCGGCCACCTGCTGGCCTTCCGCCGCGACGACCGGGCCGTGCTGATCGCCGGCGAGACCAGCACCCGCAAGGCCTACACGGCCCTCCAGCTGGACGCCCCCACCGCCGACCTGGTCGAGGCGGTGCAGCCGGGCGGCGTCTTCCACACCCTGCCGACCGCCCTGGACCGCCCGCTGCTCTTCCTCGCCGGCGGCATCCCGCTGCACCGCGACGGACGGCTCGTCGGCGCCCTCGGCATCGGCGGCGGCGCTCCCGCCCAGGACCACGGCTTCGCCCTCGCCGCCGCGGCCGAGGCCGGCCTCGGCTGACCCCCGCTCAGTTCGGGCCCGGCCACTGAAAACAGAAATCCCGTCCGGTCGACGACCGAACGGGATTTCGTTGGTGGAGCTGAGGGGATTCGAACCCCTGACCCCCTCGATGCGAACGAGGTGCGCTACCGGACTGCGCCACAGCCCCAACGAGAAAGAACTCTATCACCTCTGCGGACCACCTCGTGACCATTGCCTCTGCGGGTCCCGAACCGCCCCCGACGTGCGGCGCCCCGACGTCCGCGGGGGCGGAGGGCGGGGCGCCGGAGGTCACTCGTTGGCCGCTCGGGCCCTGGGCGGGCAGTCCGCCTCGGGCGGCGCCGCGCTCTCCGCGTACTGGTCGAACAGCGGGGTGCGGCGGGACTCGGCCGGGCGGCCGGAGTCGCGGACGCCGGGGGCCGCGAGGTCGAGGCCGCGGGTGACCCGCGGGGCGACCGGCGCGGTGACGTAGGTCGGCAGCGGGACGGGCACCGGCTCCCAGGAGTCGGCACCGGCCGGCCCGCGCTCGCGCATCCCGTCGACCCACTCCTCGTGGTCGGTGGCCTCGGCGAGCGCCGTCGCGGTCGAGGCCGTGTCGGACGGGCCGTGCGCCGGCAGGTCGGCGGCCAGCCGCAGGTGCGGCCGGGCCGGCCCGTCCGCGGCACGCACGTCCGCCTCCGGTTCGACGGCCGGCTCGTCCGCCGCGGCCCGCTCCTGCTCGCGCGCCCGCTCGCGGGCCCGCAGCCGCTCGGCGGCCTGGGCGGCCCGGGTGCGGTCGAGCTTGACCTCGTACCGCTGTCGCTCCAGTCGGCGCAGGTGGCCGATGTAGAAGGTCAGCAGGACGGCGGGCAGGGCGGGCACCCAGATGAAGGCGAAGCCGGCGACGGCCGCGACCACCGCGCCCAGGGCGAAGGCGACGAAGAGCAGGGTGACCATCCGGCGCCGGCGGGCGAGCAACCGGGCCCGGCGCTGGGCGGTCGGGCGGTGCACCGGCCGGTCCGCGGACGGCTCGGCGCCCGGGGCCCGGATCTCGGGGACCTCGGCGACCTCGGCGCTCCCGGGGGCGGCCGGGGCGTCCGCCGGCCCGACGGCCGGGAGCTCCGGATCGGCCTGGGCGCCGTCGGCGGCCGCGGGCGCGCCGGAGGCCGGGGCGTCGCCGGGGGCGTCGTCCTCGGTCGGGGCGGGTTCGCCGCCGTCGGACTCGTCGGTGAGGGACTTCGAAGCGCGCCGCTCCAGCGCCGACCGGCCGGCCAGCAGGCGGATCGCGGTACTGAAGCGTTCCGTCGGACGCGACTCGTTGAGCTCGTCCTGCCTGCGGAGCCACATCGGCACCAGATAGGCGGCCCAGGCTCCCACGATGACCGCGTAGATAAGGCCGCTACTGCTCACGATTCACACGGTACGGGGGCATGGTGAGGCCTGGCAGCAATTTGGCGCGGCGTGTCGTGTGATCAAGCTGATTCTCCGACTATTTTGCCGGTGTTTGCCACCACTCGACCCGGGGCCCGATGCCGGATCGATATCTATTTCGAACAAATATTCAATTCACTCAGGAGCGGCCGCTCCTGACGGCACGCCAGCGCGCCAGCATGCCCTCCGGCACCTCCTCGACGGTCAGCGCGTAGACCAGGTGGTCGCGCCAGTCGCCGTCGATGTGCAGATACCGCGGACGCATTCCCTCCTCGCGGAAGCCGAGTTTCTCGACCACCCGCCGGCTCGGCCGGTTCTCCGGCCGAATGCACACCTCGATCCGGTGCAGTCCGAGCGTGCGGAAACAGTGGTCGACCGAGAGCGCGACGGCGGTCGGCATGATGCCGTGGCCCGCCACTTCCTCGTCGATCCAGTAGCCGACGTTGGCGGAGCACATCGACCCCCAGGTGATGCCGCCGACGGTGAGCTGGCCGACCAGCCGGCCCCGGTGCAGCACCACGAAGGGCAGCATCCGGCCGGCCGCCGCCTCGCCGCGCAGGTAGCGGACCATCTGCCGGTAGCTCGGCCGGGCGACCCCGCCGCGGCCGGCCGGCGGCGGGGGCACGGTGGCCTCCCAGCGCCGCAGCCAGTCCCGGTTGCGGCGGCTGACCTCCTGCCAGGCGCGCTGGTCACGGGCCCGGATCGGGCGCAGCGTCACGTCGCCCTCGGTCAGCTCGACCGGCCAGCCGGCGCTCAGCTCGTGCTCCGGACGGTGCCGTCCGGCCGCGGGTGGTCGCCGCCGCGGAGCTGGTCGACCGCGTGGGCGAGCAGCGGTTCGAGGACGGCCAGGCCGTCCTTCACGCCGCCGGTGGAGCCGGGCAGGTTGACGATCAGGGTGCGTCCGGCGAGGCCGGCGAGGCCGCGGGAGAGCACCGCGGTGGGCACCTTGTCGCGGCCGTGCGCGCGGATCGCCTCGGCGATGCCGGGGATCTGCCGGTCGATCACCCGGGCGGTCATCTCGGGGGTGAGGTCCATCGGCGAGATGCCGGTGCCGCCGGTGGTGAGGACGACGTCGTAGCCGGCCTCGACGGCCTCGCGGAGCACCGCCTCGACCGGGTCGCCGTCCGGCACGACCCGCGGGCCGTCCGCGGCGAAGCCCATCCGGCCGAGGCCCTCGACGAGCAGCGGGCCGCCCTTGTCCTCGTACACGCCGGCCGAGGCGCGGTTGGAGACGGTGACGGCGAGCGCGCGCACGGGGCGGCCGGCGGCCGGGTGGCCGTCGGCGGTCACCGGGCGTCCTCGCGGGCCCAGTCGCCGCTCTTGCCGCCGGTCTTGGTGAGCACCCGGACGTCGGTGATCGCGGCGGCCTTGTCGACCGCCTTCACCATGTCGACGACGGTCAGTCCGGCGACGGCGACGGCGGTGAGCGCCTCCATCTCGACGCCGGTGCGGTCGGCCGTCCGCACGGTGGCGGTGATCTCGACCGCGTCGTCGGTGACCGCCAGGTCGACGGTGACGCCGGAGATGGCGATCGGGTGGCAGAGCGGGATCAGGTCCGGGGTCCGCTTGGCGCCCATGATCCCGGCGATCCGGGCGACGGCGAGGGCGTCGCCCTTGGGGACGCCCTCGCCGCGGAGCAGTTCGACCACCCGCGGGGCGACGGCGACCCGCCCGGCGGCGACCGCGGTGCGGACGGTGGTGGCCTTCTCGGAGACGTCCACCATGCGGGCGGCGCCGGTGTCGTCGACGTGCGTGAGGCGGTCGCCGGGGGGTGTCTCGGTCACGGGGGCTCCAGTGGCGCGGGTCGAATACCGCGCTACCGTACAACCCCGGTGGTGTCAGTCCGTGAGAAGGACCACGTCGACGCGGCTGCCGGCCGGCAGCGCGGTGGTGTCCTCGGGGACGGCGATCAGGCAGTCGGCGTGCGCGAGCGCACCGACCAGGTGCGAGGAGGCGCCGCCGACCGGGGTGACGGTGCCGTCGGTGCCGTACCGGCCGCGCAGGAACTGGCGGCGGCCCGCGGGCGAGGAGAGGTCCGCGGTGCAGACCGCGGAGACGACCGGCCGGTGCACGTCGGGGGCGCCGAGCATGGTGCGGATCAGCGGCCGGACGAACAGCTCGAAGGAGATGTACGCGCTGACCGGGTTGCCGGGCAGGGCGAGCAGCGGCACGCCGTCCTTGCCGAGCCGGCCGAAGCCCTGCGGCTTGCCGGGCTGCATCCGCAGCCGCCGGAAGTCGACGCCGCCGAGGTCCTCGCCGCCGTGCAGCGGCTGGAGGGCCTCCTTGACCACGTCGTAGGCGCCGACGCTGACGCCGCCGCTGGTGACGATCAGGTCGGCGTGGGCGAGCTGCTCCTGCAGCACCCGGCGGAGCACGGCCGGGTCGTCCGGCACGCCGCCGATCCGCACGGCCTCGGCGCCGGCGGCGCGGGCGGCGGCGGCGAGGGCGAAGCTGTTGGAGTCGCTGATCCGGCCGGGGCCGATCGGCTCGCCGGGCTGGACGAGTTCGCTGCCGGTGGAGAGCACCGCGACCCGCGGGCGGCGGTGGACGGCGACGGTGGCGCGGCCGATCGCGGCGAGCAGGCCCAGCTGGGCGGGGCCGAGCAGGGTGCCGGCGGTGAGCACCGTGGTGCCGGCGGTGATGTCGCTGCCGCGGCGGCGGATGTGGGCGCCGGCTGCGACCGGGCGGAGCACCTGGACGGTCTCGCCGGCGACGGCGGCGGTCATCGCGTCGGCGGCCTCGCCGGTGCCGCTGCCGCCGTCGGTCCACTCGACCGGGGCGACGGCGTCGGCGCCGGGCGGCACCGGTGCGCCGGTCATGATCCGGGCGGCCCGGCCGGGCCCGACCTCGGGGAGTTCGGCGGCGCCGGCCGCGATGTCGCCGACCACGGCGAGGGCGACCGGCGCGGTGTCCGCGGCCCGCAGCGCGTAGCCGTCCATCGAGCTGTTGTCGAAGGGCGGCAGGTCGACGGCGGCGGTGACGTCGGCGGTGAGCCGGCGGCCGAGGGCGTCCAGCAGGTCGACCTCGACCGCCGGCAGCGGGGCGGCGGCGGCGAGGACGTCGGCGAGGTGCTCGTCGACGGTCCACGTCCGGGGGGCGGCCGGGGCCCCGGCGTCCTCGCAGCAGGGGTCGTTGCTGCCGTGCGCGGGGCCCGCGGTCATCGCCTCACTCGCCTTCGTGATGGGTCAGCTGTGCATCTCGGTGGCGACGAACTGCCGGAGCCAGTCCCGGAACTCGGGGCCGAGGTCCTCGCGCTCGCACGCCAGTCGGACGATAGCGCGAAGGTAGTCGGCGCGGTCGCCGGTGTCGTAGCGGCGGCCCTTGAACAGCACGCCGTGGACGGGGCCGCCGCCGGTCTCGTCGCGGGCGGCGAGCTCGCGCAGCGCGTCGGTCAGCTGGATCTCGCCGCCGCGGCCGGGCGGGGTCTTGCTGAGCACCTCGAAGACGGCCGGGTCGAGGATGTAACGGCCGATCACCGCGTAGTTGGACGGGGCGTCCTCGGTGTCCGGCTTCTCGACCAGGTCGGTGATCCGGAAGACGTCGTCGCCGAAGCCGTTCGGCTTGACGGCGGCACAGCCGTAGAGGTGGATCTGCGAGGGGTCGACCTCCATGAGGGCGACGACCGAGCCGCCGAGCTCCTGCTGGACCTCGATCATGCGGGAGAGCAGCGGGTCGCGCGGGTCGATCAGGTCGTCGCCGAGGAGAACGGCGAAGGGCTGGCCGGCGACGTGCTGCTCGGCGACGAGGACGGCGTGGCCGAGGCCCTTGGGGTCGCCCTGCCGGACGTAGTGCATGTTGGCGAGCTGCACGGACTCCTGGACGCGGCGCAGCCGGTCGTGGTCGCCCTTGCGGGTGAGCAGCTCCTCCAGCTCGTAGGCCCGGTCGAAGTGGTCCTCCAGCGCGCGCTTGTTGCGGCCGGTCACCATCAGTATGTCGGACAGGCCGGCGGCGGCGGCCTCCTCGACGACGTACTGGATGGCCGGCTTGTCGACCACCGGCAGCATCTCCTTGGGCGTCGCCTTGGTCGCCGGGAGGAAGCGGGTCCCCAGGCCGGCAGCGGGCACGACGGCCTTGGTGACGGGGGTGCGGGCGTGCGTCTTCGTCATGCGTCGACCTTACTGAGGCGTTTCAGCGCCCTGTGAGAGCGAGGTGAGTGGGGTGTTAAACCCCGTCCCGAGCAGCGGCCGTGGCGGCAGCGGTGCGGGCGTGGCCGACGGAGGTGAGGGTGGCCTCGGTGCCGGTACAGGCGGACAGACTACCCGGCTTTCCCGCCGCCTCCGTCGGCCCGTCGGACCTCCGCCGGCAGCGCACCGCAGGTGCGGGCTCGGGTGCCGCCGTGGGGACGGTCTCCACCGGGGCTCCGCGCCAGCAGTCGCCGCCCGCCCGGCGGGCCTCGGCGAGGGCCCGGTCGGCGGCCCTCAGCAGCAGGGCGGCGTGGGACCCGTCGCGCGGCAGGACGGCGATGCCGACGGCGGCGGTGAGGCCGTTGCCGCGGGCGGTGGCGGGGGCCCCGGCGGGGCCGGCCGGGGTGTCGGCGGGGCGGGGCTCGGCGCCGCTGCCGGACCAGTCCAGCAGCCGGTGCCGGCGGACCGTCCAGACGAGCCGCTCGGCGACCTGGACGGCGCCCTCGGCGCCGGTGTCGGGCAGCAGGACGAGGAACTCCTCGCCGCCGTAGCGGCCGAGGGTGTCGGAGCGGCGGATCTCGACGGCGAGGCGCTGGGCGAGGTCGCGCAGCACGGCGCCGGCCCGGCTGCGGCCGTGCTCGGCGACGACCCCGTCGAAGCCGGTGATCTCCAGCATCAGCAGGGCGAGCGGGCGCTTCTCGTCGCCGGCCGCGGCACGGCGGGCACGCTCGATCTCCTTGTCCAGGGTGATCTGCAGGTGCCGGTAGTTCCACACCCCGGTGAGCGGGTCGCAGGAGGCCGTGCGCTGCAGTTCGTCGCGCTCCTGGCGCAGCTCGGCGACGGTGCCCTGCAGGGCCGCCTCGCGCTCGGCCGCGGTGGCCGCGGCCCGGCGCAGCCGCGCGCCCAGCAGCCCGGCGCCGGCCAGCGCGGGGGCGCTCAGCGCGGCGAGTGCCTGGACCAGGAGCGGGGTGGACATGTGGCGCCTTCCGCATGTCAGGCTCGGGGCACCGATCGGTGCCGAGCTGTGGGGACCCATGACTGCCAATCCATTGCACAACGACAAGGCCGCCCTGAGGTCACGCCTGCTGGCGGGACGCCGCGCACTGTCACCCGCTCGGCGGGCATCGGCGGCCGGGGAGCTGGCCGTGCACGCCGCCGCGCTGGCCGAACCGGGCTGGACGGTGGCGGCGTACGTGTCGGTCGGCGGCGAGCCGGGCACCGGTCCGCTGCTGGACGCGCTGGCGGCCCGCGGGGTGCGGGTGCTGCTGCCGGTGCTGCTGGCCGACAACGACCTGGACTGGGCGCCGTACGAGGGGCGGGAGGCGCTCGCCCCGGCCTCCCGGGGCCTGCTGGAGCCGATCGGGCCGCGGCTGGGGCCGGAGGCGGTCTGCGGGGCGCGGCTGGTGCTGCTGCCGGGTCTGGCGGTGGACCGCCGCGGGGTGCGGCTGGGCCGCGGCGGGGGCAGCTACGACCGGGTGCTGGCCCGGCTGGCCGCGGCCGGCGCCGAGCCGCTGCTGGCGACCCTGCTGTACGAGGAGGAGCTGCTGCCCGAGGTGCCCGGCGAGGCCCACGACCTGCCGGTGGACGCGGTGGTGACGCCCTCGGGGGTGCACCGCTTCCGCGGGGGCGCCGCCGGCTGAGCGGCGGCGCCCCCGCGGCGGGTCAGCCGTTGGTGAGCGTCATGGTGTGCGCGGTCGCCTTGGTGACGGCGTCCGGCGAGTACGCCCAGGGCAGCAGTTCGCCCTTGGCCCACAGCTCGGTCTGGTCGTTGTAGTTGCTGTGGAAGGCGTGGCCGGAGGCGCCGCCGACGTTGATCCAGCGGGAGGCGTCGAAGTCGGAGAGGTCGACGACCATCCGCATCGAGGGGATCCAGTCCACCTGGTAGCCGGCGGCGGCGTTCCACCCGGCGGCGTTCACCGCGGCGCTGCCGCCGGAGAGCCGGTACGGGCCGCGGTTGAGCAGCCGGTGCACGAAGCCCGAGGCGATCGAGGAGTCGTCGCTGCCGAGCGTCGTCTCCTTGAGCGTCAGGGTGTGCAGCCGGCCCCAGCTCCAGGTGGAGATGGACTTGCCCAGGTAGGCGGTGAGGTCCTGGCGGGCGTTCTTCATCGCCTGGGCGAGCAGGTTGTTCAGGCCGTGCTGCGGCAGGTGGTCGGAGTCGATGTAGTTCCACCAGGTGCTGTCGGGCTGCGCCAGCTGGGTGCGGACGACCTCCGTCCAGCGGTCGCCGCCGTCCGGCTGGGCCTGGTCGGGCTTGCGGGTGCCGCACTCGGTGACGGGCTTCACCTCGCCGTTGACCGCGTCGTCGGGCAGCGTCGAGTTGGACTTCTGACGGACCAGCAGGCAGTCGCCCTCGGCGCGCAGCGAGGCCGGCAGCTTCTGCCCGAAGGCGAGGGTGAGCAGCGCCCGCCAGACGCCGTTGTAGTAGGCGGCGGCCGCGGAGTCGGCGTCCTGGTGGTAGTTCCAGTCCTTCAGCAGGTCCTGGGCCTCGCGGACGTACGGGTCGGAGATCTTCACCTTGAGCAGCAGCGGGACGAGGGTCCTGGCCATCACGCTGGTGTTGTCGAGCTGCATGGCCTGCATGTCGTCCGGCGAGATCTTGCCGCCGTTCTTCAGCCGGCCCTCGATCTGGTCGGTGATCTCCTTGGCGCGGGTGCCGTACTCCCAGTCGGTGGTGATGGAGAACGGGTAGCCCTTGTCGACCACGGCCTGGTTGGCGGTGACGATGTAGCCGGAGGCCGGGTTGTAGCTGTAGGGCAGCGACTTGAAGGGGACCGGGTCCTTCTTCCAGTCGTAGGCCGAGTCCCAGCCCGGGGCGGGGTAGCGGCCGTCGCCCTTGCCGCGGACGGGGATGGTGCCCGGGGTCTGGTAGCCGATGTTGTTCTCGGTGTCGGCGTAGATCAGGTTCTGGGCCGGGACGGCGAAGTCGGCGGCGGCCTTCTGGAAGCCCTTCCAGTCGGCGGCGGCGTCGAGCTCGAAGACGGCGTCCATCGTCCGGCCGGGGGTGAGGGCCGTCCACTGCAGGGCGACGCCGTAGCCGCTGGCGCGGTCCGGGGCGGCGTTGCCGGCCGGGGCGTAGGTGCCGACGTTCTGCTGCTCCGAGGACTGGTCGGAGATCAGCGGGCCGTTGACGGTGGTGCGGACGGTGATGGTGCGGTCCTCGCCGCCGGCGACCTTGATCGTCTCCTTGCGGGTCTGGAACTTCACCTCCTGGCCGTCGCGCAGGTAGGTGTCGGGGCCGGTGACCTTCTCCAGGTAGAGGTCGGTCACGTCGGCGCCGAGGTTGGTGAAGCCCCAGGAGACCTTCTTGTTGTGGCCGATGACCACGCCGGGGGTGCCGGCGAAGGTGAAGCCGGCGACGTCGAAGCCGCACTTGGGGCCGACGGTGCGGCAGTGCAGGCCCATCTGGTACCAGACGGACGGCATGCCGGGGCCCAGGTGCGGGTCGTTGGCGAGCAGCGGCTTGCCGGTGGTGGTGTGGCTGCCGGAGACGACCCAGGAGTTGGAGCCGATGCCCTGGCCCTGCGGGCCGAGCAACTGCGGCACGGCGGCCATCTTGTCGGAGAGGTCCTTGAGGACGGCCTGGGTGGCGGCGCGGCCCTGCGTGGTGCCGGTGCCGGCCGTCGCGGCGGCGGTGCCGGGCGCGGCGCTGCCGTCGGCGGGCTTGTAGGTGCCGTCGGCGGCGAGCTTGCCGGTCTTGACGATGGTGCCGTTCCGGTCGTACGGGTACGCCGGGTACAGCTGGTCGATCTCGCTCTGCTCGAAGTTCTGCGCCAGCAGCGCGCGGTCGATCTCCTCCTGGCGGTTGCCGGAGAGGTTCCAGGCCATGGCCTTGAGCCAGGCCACCGAGTCGACCGGGGTCCACTCCTCCGGCTTGTAGTCGCCGTTCACGGCGCCGAGCAGGGCGTACTCGAGGGAGGCGCCGGCCCCGCCGGGGTGCTCGGCGAGCCAGGCGTTCACGCCGTCCGCGTAGGCCTGCAGGTACTTCTTGGTCTCGGCGGAGAGCACGGTGTCGTACTCCTGCTGCGCGACCCGGCGCCAGCCCATGGTCCGCAGGAAGGCGTCGGTCTCGACCTGGCCGGAGCCGAACATCTCGGACAGCCGCCCGGCGGTGATGTGCCGGCGGACGTCCATCTCCCAGAAGCGGTCCTGCGCCTGGACGTAGCCCTGGGCGCGGAAGAGGTCCTCGGAGGTGTCGGCGTAGAGCTGGGGCACGCCCTTGTCGTCGCGCTTCACGTCGACCGGGGCGGCGAGGCCGGCGACCCGGACGGTGCCGGTCAGCTCGGGGAAGGAGGCACGTACGGTGTGGACCGCCCAGTAACCGCTCCCGCCCAGCCCGGCGATCAGCATCACGACCAGCACGATCACGATCAGACGGGCGCGCCGGAACTTCTTCGAGCGGGGCATCTGGGTCCTTGACTGGGGGACGTGGCGGCGGAGACAGCTCACCACATTAGGTCGGCTCAGGTGGCGGACGTGCACCGGGGACGCCCACGGTTGGATCAGAGGGGACGATACCCCGGAGGGATGACCGGAAGGGAAGGCCGAGGGGCCTCGATCAAAGATCAAGTAAAATGTTAGACTGAGTAACGACTCATCAGCCCCTCCTGCCGCAGAGGTGCCCCTGCGTGACCGTCGACCACCTGAACGCGTTCCTGCTCGAGTTCTCCGTGATCCTCCTGGTCGCGGTGGTCGCCGTGCGCATCTCCACCGGCTCCGGGCTGCCCAGCCTCCTCGTCTACCTCGGCATCGGCATCGCCCTCGGCCACAACGGCCTCGGCCTCGCCTTCGACAACGTCGCCCTCGCCCAGGTCCTCGGCTACGCGGCCCTGGTGGTGATCCTCGCCGAGGGCGGGCTGAAGACCAGCTGGCGGGCGATCCGGCCGGTCATGCCCGCCGCCGGCGTGCTGGCCACCTTCGGCGTCGCGGTCAGCGTCTTCGTCACCGCCGCCGGCGCGCACTGGCTGGTCGGCCTGGACTGGCGCACCGCGCTGCTGCTCGGCGCGATCGTCTCCTCCACCGACGCCGCAGCGGTCTTCTCCGTGCTGCGCACCGTGCCGCTGCCGCGCCGGCTCACCGGCCTGCTGGAGGCCGAGTCCGGCTGCAACGACGCCCCGGTGGTCATCCTGGTCGTCGCCTTCGCCGCCACCGGACCGCTCGACCCCTGGTACGTGATGGTCGGCACCATCCTCGGTGAGCTCGCCGTGGGCGCCGCGGTCGGCTTCGCCGTCGGCCGGATCGGCGCCTGGGCGGTCAAGCACGTCGCCCTGCCGTCCTCCGGCCTCTACCCGATCGCGGTGATGGCCCTGACGGTGCTGGCCTACGCGGGCGGCTCACTGCTGCACGGCTCCGGGTTCCTCGCCGTCTACACCGCGGCGGTGATCCTCGGGAACTCCAAGCTGCCGCACGGGCCGGCCGTCCGCGGCTTCGCCGACGGCCTCGCCTGGATCGGCCAGATCGGCATGTTCGTCGTCCTCGGCCTGCTGGTCACGCCCAGCGAGATGGGCTCGGCGATCGTCCCGGCGCTGGTCTGCGGCGCCGTGCTGGTCTTCCTGGCCAGGCCCGCCTCGGTGCTGCTCTCCCTGACGCCCTTCCGGCTGCCCTGGCGGGAGCAGGCGCTGCTCAGCTGGGCCGGCCTGCGCGGCGCGGTGCCCATCGTGCTCGCCACCATCCCGATGGTGGCGGCGGCCCCGCGGGCCCAGGAGGTCTTCAACATCGTCTTCGTGCTGGTCGTGGTCTTCACCCTGCTGCAGGGGCCGACCCTGCCGCCGGTCGCCCGCGCGCTGCGGATCGGCGAGGGCGACCTCGGCCAGGACCTCGGCATCGAGTCCGCGCCGCTGGAGAAGCTGCACGGCCACCTGCTGTCCGTCTCGCTCTCCCCGGAGTCGAGGATGTCCGGCGTCGAGGTGGGCGAGCTGCGGCTGCCCAAGGGCGCCGCGGTCACCCTGGTCGTCCGGGAGGGCAGCAGCTTCGTGCCGGAGCGCACCACCATCCTGCGGGCCGGCGACGAGCTCCTCGTCGTCACCACCGAGGAGGTCGGCGAGGCCGCCGAACGCCGGCTCCGCGCAGTCGACCGGGGCGGCAAGCTGGCGGGCTGGCTGCGCGGCCGCTGAACCGGCGGCCGCCGGGGCGGGATGTGACCTGCCTTGCATCAGCGGCCTCACAGGGCCCGACTGCCATATAATCGATCGATACGGAAGATCTACACCTAGAAAACCCGCAACATCTGCCTGATGCAGAGTTGGCGCGACCGCTCGGCGGCCGCGGTCCGCAGCACCCTGCCTGACGCCGGCACCCGCACCACCCCACAGCCGGCAGGACCCGGTATCTACCCCGGTCGACGCGCGAGAGGACGACTCTCGGCGCCGTCGGGGCCCACCCGTTCCCCGGCGCGCTACCAGGCAGCAGGAAGGACCGACCGTGACGGCCCGCCGAACGGTCGACGACACCCTGTCCCCCGGCACGCCCGCGCCTGCCGGCCCCGATGCCGCACCCGCGTCCGCACCCGCCCGGGTCGGCTACGCGGAACTGCTGCGGACCCCCGGCGCCTGGACGTTCCTGGTCCCCGCCTTCGCCGCCCGGCTGCCCTACGCCATGCTGAGCCTGGGCATCGTGCTGCTCGTCCTGGACACCCACGGCTCGTACGGCACCGCCGGCGCGGTCGCGGCCGTCTCCGCCGTCGCCCAGGCCCTGGTCGGCCCGCAGACCGGCCGGCTCGCCGACCGCCACGGCCAGGCGGCCGTGCTGCTGCCCAGCGTCGCCGTGCACGCCGTGTCGGTGGCCGCGCTGATCGGCCTGGCACTGGGCCACGCCCCGGCCTGGGCGCTGTTCGCAGCCGCCGCCCCCGCGGGCGCCTCGGTGCCGCAGATCGGCGCCATGGTCCGGGCCCGCTGGGTCTCCCGGCTGTCGGACTCCCCGGCCACGCTGAACACCGCGTTCGCCTTCGAGTCGGTCACCGACGAGTTCACCTTCGTGGTCGGCCCGGTGCTGGCCACCGCCATCGCCACCACGGTCACCCCCTCCGCCGCACTGATCGCCGAGGCCGCGCTGACGGTCGCCGGCGGCCTGGCCTTCGCGGCCCAGCGCCGCACCGCCCCGGCCCGCCACCCGCGCACCGCCGGCGGCCGCGGCCCCTCCGCGCTCTCCTCCCCCGGTGTCCGGCTGCTGGCCGGCGCCTTCCTCGGGGTGGGCACCGTCTTCGGCGCCATGCAGGTCTCGGTGACCGCGTTCGCCGAGTCGGTCGGCCGCGCCGGCGCCAGCGGCACCGTGTACGGCATCTTCGCCGGCGGCTCGATGCTCGCCGGCGTGCTCTACGGCCTGGTCGCCTGGCGCCGCTCGGCCCGCAGCCGGATGCTCGGCTGCTACGCCCTGCTGGTGCTCGGCTGCTCGACCCTCTGGGCGATGCCGAACCTCACCGCGCTCTCCGTCGCCGGACTCCTCTGCGGCCTGGCCATCGCGCCGACCCTGATCACCGGCTACACCCTGGTCGAGACGCTCGTCTCGGACGGCGCCAAGACCGAGGCCTTCACCTGGCTGACCGGCGCCATCGGCCTCGGCCTCGCGGTCGGCTCCACCGTCGCGGGCCGACTCATCGACTCGGGCGGGCCGTCCGCCGGCTTCCTCGTGCCGGTCGTCGGCGCGGGCCTCGGCCTGGTCGCGCTGGTCGCCCTGCGGGGGCTGCTGGTCGCTCCGCGGGACGCCGCCACGGCCGCTCCGGTCCGCTCCGCGTCCGGGGCGCAGGCCGCGGACGACGGTCTCCGGGCGGGCGGGCCGGCCCCGGCCGGCACGGCCGCCCGGGACGCCGACGGCACCGGGCCGCGGCAGCTCGTGGGTGCGGGAACCGGGCACTGAGGCCCCGGGCCCGGCGGCCCGGACCCATCTCACACCCGGCATCGCTGGACTGTTCCAGCGGAATACCGCATCATTGACGATCGTTAGCACTCATCAGGCGAGAGTGCCAGGAGGAAGCAAGTGCCCACGTACCAGTACCAGTGCACCGAGTGCGGCAACGGCCTGGAGGCGGTGCAGAAGTTCACCGACGAGGCGCTGACCACGTGCCCCGACTGCCAGGGGAAGCTCCGCAAGGTCTTCTCGGCGGTCGGCGTCGTGTTCAAGGGCTCGGGCTTCTACCGCACGGACAGCCGCTCCTCCTCCAGCAGCTCGGTGAGCTCGGGGTCGTCCTCGACCTCGTCCACCGGCTCGTCCTCGGGCTCGACGTCCTCCGCGCCGGCCGCCGCGTCCTCGGGGTCGACGGCCTCGGCGCCGGCCGCGAGCTGAGTCTTCGCACCGGAGGCCCGGTGCCGCACTCCCCCGTGGAGAGCGGCACCGGGCCTTTGCGTGTGCGCCGGGGGTTGCGGCTGCGCCGGGGGTTCCGGCCGCGCCCCGGTGTACGGCCGGGGTCCTGCCTGCGCCCGGTGTGCGACTGAGCAGGCGTGCGGCATTGATTGCGCCGTTCGGGTGAGGCGGGTTTTCCACAGGCCGGGGTTTTCCACAGGGAATCGGTCGGCAATTCCGGAGGTGCCGGGCTCGGCGCATTCTGCTGTCCGCGGGCCCGGCCGGGTCCGCGGACCGCCGACCGGAGGCCGCCGACACCGTGACCACCCACCTCGCTCCCCCGCCGCCGTGCTCCGTCCCGCCCCGCCGGAGCGTGCCCGACTTCCCGCCGATCCGCCGCGGCTCCGGCGGCCGCCACCGGCTGCAGCAGGCGGTACGCCACCGCCCCGGGGTGCTGGCCGCCGGGCTGCTCGCCGCCGCCACCGCCCTCGCCGCCGGGCCCTTCCGGCCGGGCCCCCCGCCGATGGCGGCCGCCTCCACGGCGACCACCGAACCGGGAGCGGCGCCGCGCTGCACGGGCACCGCCCCGCCCCCGCACTGAGCGGCGGGCGGCAGTGCTCCCCGAAATCCGGCGCGCCGATTTCCTGACCGGCCGATCCGCTGTGGTGTCGTTGCGGGATGAAGGGTTTCAGGGAATTCCTGCTCCGCGGAAACGTCGTCGATCTCGCGGTCGCGGTGGTGATCGGCGCGGCCTTCACGAACATCATCAATGCGTTCGTGAAAGGCATCATCAATCCGATCATCGGCCTGTTCGGCACCAAGGACCTGGCGTCCTACCGCTCCTGCCTGAAGGGCCCGTGCACACTCGCCGCGGACGGGTCCGTCTCGTCCGGCGTCTTCATCCTGTGGGGCGAGGTGCTCAGTGCGGTGGTGCAGTTCGTGATCACGGCCGCGGTGGTCTACTTCGTCTTCGTCCTTCCGATGCTGCACTTCATGGCGAAGCGGAAGACCGCGGAGGAGGAGGTCCTGGAGGCGGAGGAGAAGGAGGTCGTCCTGCTCACCGAGATCCGCGACGCCCTCGTCCGCCGGGGCTGACCGACCGCATGGCCGCCGGACGGGCCCGCGCCGGGCCGCAGCGCCCGCGGGAGCTAGTCGCCGTGGTGCGGGGGCCGCTGGCTCAGGTACCAGTCGAGCCCGCGGGCCGAACCACCGCCGGGGCGCTCGCCCCAGCCGGCGTCGGTGTCGTCGGCGGTCTGCCGGTCCAGCGGGTCGCCGAACACCAGCCGCGCCGCGGACGGCCCCTGCCGCCCCGGCTTCGTGCCGGACTTCCCGCCCGGCTCCTCGCCCGGCTGCCCGTCCTGCTCGACGGTCCGCTCGCCCATCGTCCTGCCTCCCGCTCTCTTCTCCACCAGCCTAGGTGGTGCCGGACGGCCGCGGGCCCCGGCCCGGGGCACTGCCCGGACCGGGGCCCGCGAACGCCGCTCCCGCGGTCAGGCCGCCTCGAAGCCCGCATGGTCGGCGATCTTCTTCAGCTCGGCCAGCGCGTGCTTCTCGATCTGGCGGATCCGCTCACGGGTGAGCCCGTGCTGCTTGCCGACCTCGGTCAGCGTCCGCTCCCGGCCGTCCTCCATGCCGTACCGGGACCGGATGATCGACGCCGTCCGGTCGTCCAGCCGTCCGATCAGGTCGTCCAGCTCCTCGCGCCGGAGCATCACCATGACGGCGTCCTCCGGCGAGACGGCACCGGTGTCCTCGACGAGGTCGCCGAACTGGGTCTCGCCCTCGTCGTCGACCGACATGTTCAGGCTGACCGGGTCCCGCGCCCAGTCGAGCACGTCCTTGATCCGCTCCTCGGTGGTGTCCAGCTCGGCCGCGATCTCCGCGGGATCGGCCTCACGGCCCAGCTCCTTGGACTTCTCGCGCTGCACCCGGCGGATCCTGCCGAGCTCCTCGACGAGGTGCACGGGCAGCCGGATGGTGCGCGACTGGTCGGCGATCGACCGGGTGATCGCCTGCCGGATCCACCACGTCGCGTACGTGGAGAACTTGAAGCCCTTGGCGTAGTCGAACTTCTCGACCGCCCTGACGAGGCCCGCGTTGCCCTCCTGGATGAGGTCCAGCAGGGGCAGGCCGCTGCGCGGGTACCGGCGGGCCACGGCGACGACCAACCGGAGGTTGGACCTGATGAAGACGTCCTTGGCGCGCTCCGCGTCCTCGGCTATCGCCTCCAGCTCCTCGCGCCTCGTACCCTCGGGCAGGGCGCCCTCGTCCAGCAGGTGCTGGGCGTACACCCCGGCCTCGATGCGCAACGAGAGCTGGACCTCCTCGGCGGCGTCGAGCAGCGGCGTCCTGGCGATCTCGTCGAGGTACATGCCGACGAGGTCGCGGTCGGCCTCAAGGTTGGTCGGCCGGGCCGAGCGAGTCCGGTCGGCCCTGTCGCGAACGACGGCACGAGTGGCCATGCTTGCTCCCTTGCTGGATTGCCGGGTCTGCGGCGCGGCTCGCGCGGGGCTGCGCTGCTCATACAAGTGCGGGCCTCCTGGAGGCTCACGCGTAACGATCCAACGCACAGAAATGGGACAACATTCCCAACTCACTCAGATTTTCGCGCCTCATGCAGTATCCTGCCGATTTTCACCGAGGCGATCGACGCTCCGCCATCGAGCGGCCACCGTGCGCAACAGTCGCGGGCGCTACCGCCCCTTCCAACGAACAACACCTCCCGATCGCACCTTCTCCGCACAAAAGATGCCGAATCGCGATCGCGCCGGGTCCGCTCCGCACACCGCCGCTGGGAAGGTGTCTGCCATGCACCCGTCCGCCGTTCCCGCCGCCCGTCGGCCCGTCGCCCGACACGCCCTGTGGGCACTCGGTGGCACTCTGCTGTTCGGGGCGCTGCTCGGGCTGGTGGCGGGCGGCTGGGGGCCGCTGACCCGGCTCGACCAGCACTGGGTCGGCGCCCTGCACGGTTACGCCCGCCGCCACACCGCGTGGACGGCCTCGATGCAGACGCTGGGCGACATCGACGGGCCGGTCACCATGCGGGTGCTGCTGTTCGGCGCCGCGGCCTGGCTGTGGGCGATCAGGGCCCGCACCCTCGCCTCCTGGGCCGCCGTCCAGGGCGCCCTCGGCTGGGCACTCGCGATCGGCCTCGCGGACGTCGTGGGCCGGGACCGCCCGCACTTCGCCGACCCGGTCGCGCACGCCGACGGCGCGGCCTTCCCCTCCGGGCACGCCATGGCCTCCGGCATCACCTGCGCGGCACTGGTCGCCCTGGTCTGGCCGCTGGCCGGGCGGGCGGGCCGGATCTGGGCCGTCGGAGCGGCCGCCGTGGCGGTCCTGGCGGTCGGCTGGAGCCGGATCGCCCTGGGCGTCCACTGGCCGAGCGACGTCCTGGCCGGATGGCTCGCCGCCGCGGCCCTGCTGGGCTGGGCGACGGTCGCCGTGGAGCTGTGGCGGCCCGGTGCGCTGGCCCGGGACTTCCGCCGCGTCGACCGGCGGACCAGGCCCCGCGTGCAGCGCGTGCTCGCCCGCGGTGCGCCCACGAGTAACGCGGACGAGGCCGGCGACGAGAACGGTGACGACTCCGGCGACGGCGGCAGTGCCGGGTCGCCCCGACGTGCACGCGGCGACAGGAACAGCAGGGACGACGGGGACGAGCTCGACGACCCCGGGGACCCCGAGGGCCGGGACTACCGGAACGGACGGAACGACCAGGACGGCCGGAACGGCGCGGGCCGTGCCGACGCCCCCCGCGGCGCCGCGGACGAGGCCCCCGTGCCCCGCCGGCACAGCTGACATGCAGTGATAAAGCTCACACGATCGGGCGCCACCCCCGCGGTGAAGGGACGACGATGGCGGCCGATCACTCCGAACGGATTGCAAGCCTCGCCGACATAACCGGACATAGAGCCACAATCCATCACCCTTCACGCCACCGGGCCGTTCCGGCCCCCGATATCCTCCGTGGGCACAGGGCTGCCGCCCGCGACACCGGCCTCCCCAGGGAGTGCCGCGGTTTGGCAGACTGCTCCGGTTGGGTGCACCTGTGCGGAGGCCCCACAGCCCCACCGCCCAGGCACCGAGTGACGGGGATCCGATGACCATGAACACCACGGGTGAGTCCCCCGACTCGTACGCCCACCCGGACCCGCCCACCATGGCCCTGCGCAAGATCCCGCCGCAGCCTCCGGAGGCCGGGCGCACCGGCGATCCGTCGCAGGCCGCGGGCACCGGGTACCCGGGGGCCCCCGCCCAGCCGGGCGTGCCGCCGCAGCCGGGTGCCTTCCAGCAGCCCGGCGTGCCGCCGCAGGCCCCCGCCACCGTCCCCGCGCAGCGCCAGGCCGAGGGCGAGGCCCCGGCCGCGCCCGCCGCCTCGGTCGGCCGCAGCGGGCTGATCATGGCCCTCGGCACGCTCTCCTCGCGCGCCCTCGGCTTCGTCCGCAGCGCGATGATCATCGCCGCGCTCGGCGCGGCCGGTCTCGGCGACTCCTTCAACGTCGCCAACTCGCTGCCGAACGTCGTCTACATGATGCTCATGGGCGGCGTGCTGGCCTCCGTCTTCGTCCCCGAGCTGGTGCACGCCGCGCAGACGCACAAGGACGGCGGCGTCGCCTACACCGACCGGCTGCTCACCCTCTGCGGCGTCATCCTGGTCGTGCTGACGGTGGGCGCCTGGCTGCTGGCCCCGACGATCGTCGACCTCTACTCGAACTTCGACGGCGCGCAGCGCGACCTGACCATCGCCTTCGCCCGGTACTGCCTGCCGCAGATCTTCTTCTACGGCGTCTTCACCCTGCTCGGCCAGGTGCTCAACTCGCGCGACCGCTTCGGCGCGATGATGTGGACGCCGGTGCTGAACAACGTGGTCGCGATCGCGGTCTTCGGCCTCTACATCCTGGTCGGCAACGACGCGGACAAGGCCGAGCAGATGACGGCCGGCCAGACCATGCTGCTGGGTCTCGGCAGCACCCTGGGCATCGTCGTCCAGGCGGTCGGCCTGCTGCCCTCGCTGCGCTCCTCCGGCTTCCGCTTCCGGCCGCGCTTCGACTGGCGCGGTGCCGGTCTGACGAAGCCGATCCGCGCGGCGAGCTGGGCACTGCTGCTGGTCGTGGTCACCCAGCTGTCCTTCGCCGTGATCAGCCGGCTGAGCACGGGTGCCGGCGTCCGTGCGGCGAAGGACGGCCTGACGATGGGCCTCGGCAACTTCGCCTACACCAACGCGTACCAGCTGTTCGTCGTCCCGCAGGGCGTCATCACCATCTCCCTGGTGACGGCGCTGCTGCCCGGCATGTCCCGGGCCGCGACCCGGGGCGAGCTGACGAAGATCGGCTCGGACCTGGCCGGCATGCTGCGCTCCTCGGCCGCCATGATCGTCACGGCCACCGTGCTGTTCATCGCGCTGGCCCCGCAGATCGCCGACATCGCCTACGGGCACGGCAAGGTCACCTCGGCCGACTCGTGGGTGATCGCCCAGACGCTGATCGCCTTCGCGATCGGACTGCCGGCCTTCTGCGCCCAGTACGCGCTGTCCCGCGGCTTCTACGCGATGGGTGACGCCAAGACCCCGTTCTGGCTGACGGTGGTGTCGACCACGGTCAACTCGGGCCTGTCGGCGGTCGCGTACTGGCTGCTCAGCCCGCGCTGGATCATCATCGGCATGGCGGGTGCGCAGAGCATCGCCTGCCTGGTCGGTGTCGGCCTGACCGGCTGGGCCCTCGGCCGCCGACTGCGCAAGCCCGTTCCGTCCGCCGTCCCCGCCTCGGCACCGGCCGGCCCGGACGCGACGATGGTGCTGGGCCTGCGCCGCAACGGCAAGCCTCGCAGCGGTCTGGACGGCGGTTCGGTCGTCGCCCTGCACCTGGCCATCACGGCTGCCTGCCTGCCGGGCGCGGCGGCCGCGGTGTGGCTGTCCGGCCGGATCTCCGACGCCACCGGCGGCGGGATGCTGAGCAGCGTCGTCGGCCTGGCCGCCGGTTCGCTGGCCGTCCTGGTCTCGCTGTTCGCCCTGGCCCGTCCGCTCGGCGCGGGCGCGGCGGTGGCCCCGTTCGCCCGCAAGCTCCGCATCCCGTACCCGGAGCCGGCCGCCGCCACGGGCAACGGCAAGCACCGCCGCTGAGGCCCTGTCGATCCCGGCGGCGCCGGGGTCCTCGTCCGGTCCGACGGCCCGGCGCAGCACTCCTGCGCCGGGCCGTCGCCGTACGCCCGTGTCCCGTTCGGAGCAGGGCGGTTCGCCCCGGCGGGTGGATGCCCGTTGCGGAGCCCCTGCCCGGCCCGTTGGACGGGTGCGGTCCCCGGTGGCCGGTGGACGGGCCACCGACCCCGGTTCCGCGTCGCCCGCCCCGCGTCGGCACCGGCGGAGTCCCGATCGGACCTCCCTGCGGGTGCTGCCGCGGCGGGCTCCGGATGGGACCGGCCCCCACGGCCGGGACGGGAACGGGAAGGCCGCTGACGCCGTTGACTGCCGCACGCAGGGCCGGTCGAGGGCCCGCATGGGCCGCACACCGCCGCAGGCACGGCCGGCGGCTGCCGCTGGCGATCACCGCGGCGGTGGCGGTCTCCGCCGCCGGCCTGGCCTTGCCGGTTGGGGCCGCAGCCGCGCAGGGCAGTGCGGATGCCGCGCCTGTCACTGCTGCCGCCGCGCCGGTCACGGCGCCAGCGGGGTCCGGCGTCCTGCAGCGCCGGTTCGCCGACGCGGCCGCCGAGTTCCGGGTGCCGCGGAGCGTCCTGCTGGCGTTGTCGTACCAGCAGACCCGTTGGGAGTCGCACCACGGCGAGCCGAGCACCACCGGCAACTACAACGTGATGGGCCTGACCCGGGTGGACCCCGCCGCGGTCACCCGGGCCCTCGCCGCCGGGCCGGGTCCCGAGGCGGACCTCCGCGGCGACGACTCCCCCGCGCGGCGGGCCGCGCCCGAGGTCCGGGTCGAGGACGGCCCGGCCCTGCACACCCTGGAACGGGCAGCGGAGCTCCTGCACGAGCCCGCGGAGCGGCTGCGGGCGGAGCCGTTGCAGAGCATCCGCGGGGCGGCGGCCCTGCTGGTGGCGTACCAGCGGGAGGCCGGCAGGCCGTTGTCGGGCGATCCGGCGGCCTGGTTCGCGGCGGTGTCCCGCTTCAGCGGGTCCCCGGCCGGGCAGGGCGGCGACGACTTCGCCGACCGCGTACTCGGCACGGTGAGGGCAGGAGCCTCCCGGGTCACCTCCGACGGGCAGGTGGTCACGCTGTCCGCCGCCCCGGCCGTGGCCGCCGGCGACCCGGTCGCCGGGCGCCCCGCCGAACCTTCCGCCGCGCCCTCCGCCGAGCCATCCACCGATCCATCCACCGGGCAGGGCGGCGCCGGGCGCAAGGGTCCGTCGGACGAGAACGCACCCGGCCCGATCGAGTGCCCGGCCGGCCTCGGCTGCGACTTCCGGCCCGCCGCCTACGCGCTGACCAACGCCTCGGACCCGTCCTCCTTCGGCAACTACTCGGTCGCCGACCGCCCCGCCGACGGCCAGCGGATCGACCGCATCGTCGTCCACGACACCGAGGGCGGCTTCGAGGGCTCGATCGCGGCGTTCCGGCAGCCGGCCACGCAGGCCAGCGCGCACTACATCGTGCGGTCCTCGGACGGTCACGTCACACAGCTGGTGAGCACCAGGAACGTCGCGTGGCACGCCGGCAACAAGACCGTCAACATGCACAGCATCGGCATCGAGCACGAGGGGTACGCGTTCCCGGCGGACAAGGCGACCTGGTACTCGGAGCAGCTGTACCGGTCCTCGGCCTCGCTGACCCGGTACCTGGCGGACCGGTTCGGCGTACCGCTCGACCGGCAGCACGTCATCGGGCACGACGACGTCCCGGGCCCGCGCCAGCAGGACGTCTCCGGCATGCACTGGGACCCCGGCACCTTCTGGGACTGGAACCACTACATGGACCTGGTCGGCGCACCCGTGCGGGCCGGCACCGGCGGTCCGGTCGTGGTCGGCGGCACGGTCACGATCGCCCCGGCCTTCGACTCCGGCAACACGCCCCCGGTGGACGGCGCCCCGGCCCGCCCGGAGAACTTCGTCTACCTGCGCACCGCTCCGAGCCCGACCGCCCCGCTGATCGGCGGCGGCACCACCCGGGCCTCCGACTGGCGGGCCAAGGCGGTCGCCGGCACCGGCTACGTGGTCGCGGACCGGCGGGGCGACTGGACGGCGATCTGGTACGGCGGTGTGAAGGGCTGGTTCGACAACCCGCACGGCCGGAGCGCCGCCGCGGACGACCGGCCGGGACGGACGGTCCTGGTGCCCAGGGCCGGCCGGACCTCCGTTCCGGTGTACGGCCGGGCGTACCCCGAACGCGCCGCCTACGCCCCGTACCCGGCCGTCGCCGCGGTCTTCGACCCGGCCGGCCTCGCGCCGGCGCCCTACACCGCGACGATCCCCGCCGGGCAGGGCTACCTCGCGGCGGCGGACCGGCCGGTGCACGGCGACTACTACTACGCGCGGAACATCGACGGCGACGCACCGGACGACCGCACCCTGGTCGTCGGCCGCGACCTCTACTACCCGATCCGGTACGACCACCGGCTGGCGTTCCTGAGGTCGACCGACGTCGTCGCGGTCACCGCGGCCACGGCCGCGGGCGGTTCCGCCCCGGCGACGCCGAAGCACCTGCCCGACCCCGGCACCGGCCGCACCGGCACCGCAGGCACCGTCGCCGGCGACCGCCGTGCACCCGGAGGGCCTCGGCGCCGCCGGCGGTGACCTCCGCGGCTCCGCCACCGGGGCGCCTGCTCCGGCTCCGAACGAGTGGACTCGCCGCGGCGGGTGCCGGTAGGGCGAGAGGTGCAGCGGATCGGGGTGGTGATGTTGCCGTCCGAACCCGTGATCCGGAAGAGGCGCCGTGCGACGCACCCCCCACCACCGGCTGTTCGCCGCAACGCTGTTCGCGGCGTCCGTGCTGGCCCCCATGACAGCTGCCCCCGCCACGACCGTCCACGCCACGACCCTCCACGCAGCGACCGTCCGCACTGCGACCGTCCGCGCCGCGGGCGTGGGGCGGTACGACCCGGACGACTGCCCACCGGACGGTCTCGGCCCCGAGCTGACCGCCCGTCTGGACAGCACGATCGAGGACGTCCGCCGGCAGGCGGGCATTCCGGGCGTCGTGGTCGGGCTGTGGATGCCGGGCAGGGGGAGCTACGTCCGCGCGACCGGTGTCGCCGACACCGCCACCGGCAGGCCGATGGCCGTCGACTCGTACGTCCGGATCGGCAGCGAGACCAAGACCTTCACGGTCACCGCGCTGCTCGAACTCGTCGACCAGCACCGGGTCGGCCTGGACGACCCGATCTCCGCCTACGTCGACGGCGTGCCGGACGGTGGGCGGATCACCCTGCGTCAGCTCGCCGAGATGCGCAGCGGCTTGTTCCCGTACACCTCCGACCCGGACTTCGTCCACGCCCTGCAGAGCGACCCGCACCGGCAGTTCAGCCCGCGGGAGGTGCTCGCGTACGGGTTCAAGCACGACAACACCTTCGATCCGGGTGCAGCCTTCGAGTACTCCAACACCAACCTCGTCCTGCTCGGCCTGGTCGTCGAGAAGGTCAGCGGGCAGCGGCTCGCCGACTTCGTCCAGCGGCGGGTGCTCCGCCCGGCCCACCTGCGCCGCACGCTGTTCCCGCGGGGCGCCGAGTTCCCCGAGCCGCACCCGCGCGGGTACACCGACCAGACGTTGAGCGGGGCGGTCGAGGACGTCACGGACTGGAACCCCAGCTGGGCCTGGGCGGCCGGGGCGATGATCTCCGACCTGCAGGACCTGCACCGCTGGGCCGAGGTCGTCGCCACCGGACGGCTGCTCAGCCCCGGGACCCAGGCGGAACGGCTGAAGACCCTGCCGACGGGCTTCCCGGGCACCGGTTACGGCCTCGGCATCTTCGAGACGAACGGCTGGATCGGCCACAACGGTTCGATCCCCGGCTACGAGACGGTGACCGTCTACCTGCCCTCTCAGCGCGCCACCCTGGTCGTCATGATCAACACCGACGTCCTCAGCCAGGGCCAGGAACCCTCCACCCTCCTCGCCCGGGCGATCACCGCGGTCGCCACCCCGGACAACGTCTACGCCGGCGCCGTCCCGCCCCACTGACCCGCCGAGACCGACCCGCCGAGGCCGACCCGCTCCCGCACCCCGTGACGCCCCTTCCGATCGGGACGTACCTGGCCCACCACATCGAGCACTTCGCCGGACCGGGGGTGGACGGGCACCCGTTCACCGGCCCGCGCAGCGGTCGGCTCCGCCGGAGCAACGGCCGGGACGGGCGGACGAGGGCCGAGCCCGGCGCCGGCGATGACGGGGGCACGGGAGGGGCACGGCAGGACCAGCGGCAGGGAACGGCGAAGGCCCAGGTCGGAGGGATTCACCCTCTGGCCTGGGCCTTTTCGTGTTCCTGGTGTTGTGCCCCAGGCAGGATTCGAACCTGCGACACCGGCTTTAGGAGAACGGGCGTCAGGCCTATCTCCTGACCTGCACTGTTGTCATGCTGGGCAGTTGGGGCCTGCTCCCCCGTTGCGAGCCACAACTCCCCGCAGCTCCCCGCCCGACATGGCACGACAGTGGCACGGCGGCGAGCTCCGTGTACTCTGCCCATGCCCTGCGTCGGCCGGCGGCTGCGACCCACACCTCCGGCCCGTTGTGGAGGGGACCAGCCCGTTCGAGCCGGGCCAGGGGGGTCCAACCATCGGCGGATCAACCGTATGGCCAGGTGCAGTGGCCTCTTCGTCCCGAAGCAACCCGGGTGCCCACCCAACTCGGGGGATCAGCACCGCTGACCTGCATGAACAGTCCGCGAGTGTCCGTGGCTGTCCGCCCAAGTCCGCACTCGTTGTCACGCAGTTAGACACTCAGCGGAACGCCGGACTGAGGTGGCTCAGCCGACCATGGCGTTGAGTGGGCGGAGCGCACGCGAGCTTCAAGAGGGCGGCGTGACTGTTCTTGTGACTCTGCGTCGATGCTGGCCTGCGCGGCGAGAACCTGTCTCCAACTTCATCGGCAGCTCGCCGTGGCTGCCCGCTCGACCTGGCACGGTTGTGGGCTGACCTCCAACACGTCGAGTCACCGACCGAAGCACCATGGGTAGCCATCCTTGCTACCACATCACGCATCTTTCGACCAATCTTTTGCATTTCGATTGAAGACTGGACGATCGGTACGCCATCATGAGCCATGCAGATGAAGCGCGCGCGGATACAGAACTTCCGCTGCCTCGTGGATGCCGAGGTCGGATTCGACGGGGTCACATCAATTATCGGACCGAACGGCGTGGGAAAGTCCACTGTCCTTCGCGCGCTGGATTGGTTCTTCAACGGAGAGAAATCGGTATCGCTAACCGATTCCGACGTCTGCGAGAGCGGCACTTCCCAGAAGATTATGGTGGAGGTCGAATTCGACTCCATCACGCCTGAAGATCGCGCCGAGCTGGGGAGCTACACCCCGGATGGCGTGGATAATCTCATTCTATGGCGCTCATGGGAGAATGGCGAAGATAAGATCACCGGAAAGGCTCTCGCCTATCCTGCATTCCAGCATATCCGCTCAGAGAGCGGGGCCATGGAAAAGCGGCGAGCATACAACCGACTTCGAGAGGACGAGCCACACCTAGGCCTGCCTTCGGTGTCTAGCGAAAAGGCCGTTAATGCTGCCCTGCTGGCCTGGGAGAGAGAAAATCGCGACCAGCTAGTCGAATCGATCGAAGAGGTCACCTCATTCTTCGGGTTTGCAGGCCAGGGAAAGCTCCACGGCCTTTTTGAGTACATTCTCGTTAGCGCAGATCTTCGGGCATTGGAGGAGTCTGCGGACACGCGCGGATCGATCTTCGGCCGCATTATTGAACGAGCGGTTGACCGGCGACTGGCCAACGCCGAATTTGAGGAGCTTGAAGCCAACTCAAATCTCAAGCGAGCAGAAATATCGGACCGCCTGTTTGGCCCCCAGCTAGAACAGATATCGAAAGAGATATCCGAGGCTGTGGGTGTTTTTTCGTCGGGGAGAGGTGTCCGGGTTTCGACTGCGGAGATTCCAAGCAAGCCGTCTAGGGCCACATTCCTGGTCAGAATCCTTGATGGCAGCGTGGAGACGCCGCTCTCAAGCCAGGGCCACGGATTTCAGCGCGCGATGATTATCTCTGCACTGAAGCTACTCTCCGACCGTCGCACTGCTGGCGTGCGTGCAGGCTCTCTCTGCCTCGCCATTGAGGAGCCGGAGCTCTACCAGCACCCAGTTCAGGCGCGTGCTTTCGCATCTGTCCTCCGACGCATCGCGGAGGACCCAATGCAGAAGACGCAAGTGGCATACGCGACACATAATCCTATCTTTGTAGAACCTCGAAAGTTCCACGAAATTCGCCGTATCAGTCGAGAGAAATCACTCGACGGGAAACTCGGCGTTTCAGTTTCTCACGTAACCGTGGCCAACGTAGTCGAGCACCTCGATGGCTATATGGACGGAAATAGGATCGCCAAGCAGCTCGAAAATGCTTGCCTGAACAAACTGTCTGAAGCAATGTTTGCTTCCGCGGTGCTATTGGTTGAGGGAACGACCGACAAGGCGGCAATTGAAGGATTCGCAGAGAGGGAGAGCGGCGGACCCCTATCGGTCGATGGAATCCATGTAGCCGATGCAAACGGAAAGATGGGGCTGATGCTTAGCCACGCAATCCTGAGGCTTCTTGGAATTCCATGCTACGTCGTCTTTGATGGGGACTCCGGCGCAGAAGAAAGGAAGCTTCAAAAGACCGGCGACCCTGACGCGGCCTGGCGGGAATCCCAAAAGGCGATAGGTGAGAATATGAAGATTCTCAGGTATCTTGGGCATTCGGCCGAGCAGTGGCCAGAGACGCGCGCAACGTCTAATTATGCGTCCTTCTCGGACAGGCTTGAAGACTGCATTGAGCGCAACTGGCCAGAGTGGGGTGACCAGCTGCATGAGCTTATTAGCTCGGGCTTGGGATATAGCGACAAGAACTCTTTCACTTACTACGAGGCTTCGCGAACAGCATCCGGCGTTGGTCCCGCCGTATTCAAAGAGATTGTTCAGCATATTCGCAACCTGGCCCATTAAGCGCAAAGGGGAGATCAATGGAACTGAAGCTTGTCCGATCAAGTAACTTGCGAGCCGTAGGCTACGACGAGCACAGTAGGCTACTGGAAATAGCATTTTTGAGCGGGGCGTCGTACGAGTACTTCGAAGTCCCTAAGGACGTCTATCGAAGCCTGATGTCCGCGACGAGTCATGGAAAGTTCTTCGCTGCGTTCATTCGGGGAAAGTATGCCTACCGTAGAGTTATTCGAAAGATCTGACCTCTGGGAACGCGCCATGGCTACTTCCTCTGACTGAGTCCGTCATCTCCCACGGGAGGCCGAGACGTGCCGAGCGCGCCCACGGGCGGTGGAGTGGTTTTGGCCGGTGTCCTGTCTGGTCTGGGGTCGAGCATGATCGGGGGGCCGTAAGCTGCTGCGACTCGGTCAGGGCTCTTTGGGCCTGACCGCAATGTGGCCGAGTGGCCCCCCGTTCTTGCTCGACGCGGGTCCCAGTCCGGGCAGGTGGGTAAAACCGCGGAGCCGCCCGCCCTAGCCCCGACGGGCCTGGTTCTGAGCCCTGCCTTCTGCGCCGTCCCCGCCCGTGTGGGGGTGGAAGTTTGGACCTGTCCGTCTCTGCCCCGGCCTTAGCTCTTCGCCCCTTGTGGGCGCGGCCGGCCGACGGCGAGTGCCCCAGCCGGGGCGAAGACAGAAGGCGGGGCGCGCGCCGGCGACCGGCCGGCGCCGCCGCGCTTTGGCGCGGCACCCCGAACATTG